>JAFLJU010000155.1 GCA_022712835.1 Desulfobacteraceae bacterium | reverse complement strand
TGTTTTTTATCCCCCTCCTGACCGGGGTACTTCTGGGACCCAGACCCGCCTTCTGGGCATTGTTGATCAATGCGGTTACACTTGCAGGGATAGGGTTCTTTATTCACCTCAATCTTGGGGAGATCCTGTCCCAGTTCAACCTTAAAGCCTGGCATCTGATCACGGAAAACCCTTTGGAAAAATGGGTGGTGATCTGTTTTAATTTCATGCTGTTAAACATCCTTGCCACCCTGTCGGTTACCACCATATTAAACGGTCTTCACACCTCCTTATTGAAACTTGAAATTTCAGATAAAAAACACCGACAGATCTTTGAAAATATTTTGGATGTTTATTTTGAAACCTCACTGGATGGCATCATTTTGGAGATAAGTCCTTCAGTGGGACAGGTTTCCGCCTATTCCCCAAAAGAGCTGAAAGGCAAATCCATTTACACGGTCTACCACCCCCCTAAAAAAAATGATAAATTGCTCAATCAATTAATCTCAACAGGACATATCCAAGACCATGAAATCAGCCTTTCCGACAAAACAGGGCAAATTCGGACCTGTTCTGTCAATGCCAGGCTCCTTAGGGACAAAAACAAAAACCCGGAAAGAATCATTGGGATTTTTCGGGATATTACAGAACAAAAGGCCATGATCGAAAAAGAACGGGCCCTTGAGGAACGACTGAACCGATCCCAAAAGATGGAAGCTCTCGGCATGCTGGCCGGGGGCGTGGCCCATGATCTGAACAATGTTCTGTCGGGGATTGTCACCTACCCGGAACTGCTGTTGCTGGATGTGCCGGAAGGCACCCCCATGGCCAAGTCTCTTGAAGTTATCCATGCCTCGGGGCTCAGGGCCACACAAATTGTCCAGGATCTGTTAACCCTGTCCAGACGGGGAGTCGTAAGCCGGAAAGTGGTTGATCTCAACCAGATTGCCGAAGAATTTTTAAACACACCGGAATATGAAAAGATTCTCTCCTTTCATCCCCATGTCACCGTGAAAAAAAACCTGTCAGCCCCCTTTCCCTTTTTAATGGGGTCCGCCATCCACCTTCAAAAGACCATCATGAATCTTATATCCAATGCGGCCGAGGCCCATATGGACAGCGGCACCATCCATATTTCAACGGCCAACCGCCATCTTTCCAAACCCGTGAAGGGATATGATCGGGTCCAGCCAGGGGACTATGTTGTTCTTAGCGTCCAGGACCAGGGTATTGGAATCGATCCAGAGGATATAAAACGTATTTTCGAGCCTTTTTTCACCAAAAAAGTGATGGGAAGAAGCGGTACAGGATTGGGCATGGCGGTTGTATGGGGAACCGTGCAAGACCATGGTGCCTATATTGACGTGGTATCCCATCCAAAATCGGGAACCCGGTTTGACCTGTATTTTCCTGTGACCACGGACCCGATTGCCCCCCCCACGGATCTGCCTCAAATAGCATCTTTCACGGGAAACAAAGAAAAGATACTGGTGGTCGATGATGTGCCGGAACAGCGTGAAATTGCAAAAACACTTCTTGAACGGCTTGGATATGACGCCCTTTGTGTTGCCAGCGGGGAGGAGGCGGTTCAATACCTCAATTCAAATCATGTGGATCTTATGATTTTGGATATGATCATGAATCCCGGCATTGATGGCCTGGAAACCTTTCGCCGGATCCGTCAGTTCAAACCCGCCCAAAAGGCCATCATCGCCAGTGGTTTTTCCCAAAGCCATAAGGTAACAGCGGCGCTGGAACTGGGAGCAGGCCAATATGTTAAAAAACCCTATACCATTGAACAAATCGGGCTGGCAGTCCAAAAAGAATTGTCCCGCATTATTTAAATGGGTTTCACTTAGGGGGAAAGCCATTTCATCAGTATCCGGGACAAATCCTTTGGTTTAACCGGTTTGCTCAGATAGTCATCCATCCCCGCTTCCAAACATTTCTTTTCATCCCCTTTCATGGCATTGGCAGTCAGGGCAATAATCGGCACCTTTGGATTTTGTACCCGGGTTTTAGGGTCCCGTATCATACCAGTGGCCTCATATCCGTCCAATTCCGGCATATGGCAATCCATGAGCACCAGATCATAATCTGTTTTTTTCAAAACATTCACCGCATCCTGCCCGTTCTTAACCACGTCTGCCCGGTATCCCAATTTATCCAGAATCCGCAAGGCCACCTTCTGGTTGATCTCATTGTCCTCGGCCAGGAGAATCCGCACCCCCCGACGTTCAACCTCGAACAAAGAATGACGGGTAACCATTTTTTCGGGCCTTGGTTCTGCGGGTTTGTGTAATCGTCCGCTAACCCTTTCCAGACAGGTCCGTAACGAAAACATTTTCACCGGTTTTGTAAGATAGGCGGCAAACCCGATCTGATCAAGTTCCCTTGCATCCCCCCGTTCTCCCATGGAGGTCATCATCACCAGAATCGTCTGGTCAATCAAGGGATCTGCCTTTATCTTCTCCCCCAAATCTTTCCCGCTCATCCCGGGCATCTGCATATCCAGGATGGCAATGTCAAAGGGCTTGCCAGCCCGGGCTGCATCCTTGAGCATTTCCAATGCCCCAGGACCTGCCTCGGCCTGACCATATCGGCATCCCCATAATTTCAATTGTTCCAGCAAAACAAATCGGTTGGTCCGGTTGTCATCCACGATGAGCAGATACTTGTCCTGGATCTCCTGGGGAAGTTCAATAGGCTGGGTCTGGATCTTTTGTTTTTCAAACTCCGCCGCAAACCAGAATTCAGACCCGATCCCTTCCCGGCTGTTGACACCCGTATCTCCCCCCATCAACTGGGCTAATTTCCGGCAAATGGTCAACCCCAGACCGGTACCCCCATATTTTCTTGTGGTGGAACTGTCCACCTGGGAAAAGGATTTGAAGAGCAGGCCCATCTTGTCTTGGGGGATCCCAATCCCGGTATCTGAGACAACAAACCGAAGACGAACACGATCCTTATCCTCTTCTTCCACATCAACGGAGACCACGACCTCCCCTTTGGTTGTAAATTTAACCCCATTGCCGATGAGGTTTATCAGGATCTGCCGAATTCTTCCCGGGTCTCCTTGCAAAAGGGAAGGAACCTTTGAATGGATGATGGTTACATATTCCAGCCCCTTTTCCTGGGCTTTCACCGCCGCCAGATCCCCCACCCCTTCCAGTGTTGCCCGCAAATCAAAGTCGATAGTCTCAAGTTCCAGCTTACCGGCCTCAATCTTGGAATAGTCCAGAATATCATTGATCAGAGCCAGAAGCGCATTCCCGCTTGTCTGAATAATCCGGGCATATTCCTGCTGTTCACCGGTCAACTCGGTTATCAAAAGCAATTCGGTCATGCCGATCACCCCGTTCATGGGGGTACGAATCTCATGGCTCATGTTGGCCATAAATTGACTTTTGGCGGCATTGGCAGACTTGGCCGTGTCCCGCTCCATTTTAAGACGGGCCGCCTTTTCCTTTTCCGTAACATCTTCCACTATCCCTTCATAGAAGCAGCCGTTAGCATCCGGGTCGGAAATCACACTAGCCGAGATACTCACGGTGATGGCATGGCCTTTTTGATGCCGGTATCGGGTTAAAAAACCCGTCACCGTGTTCTGTTTTATCAATTGGGCAACCAGAGTTTCACGATCCCCGGGATGAACATACAGGTCACGCCCGATATTGCGAACCCGGGCCATGAGGCTTTCCGGGGAATCCTCCCCCAGCATATTTGCAAGGGCGTTGTTCGCCGTGATAAATTCCCCGTCAAAGGTGGCCTGGAAAATACCCTGGACGGAATTGTCAAAGAGCCCCCGGTATTTTCTTTCCGATAGTTCCAATTGTTCCTGGTGATCGATATCCTTTATCCAGGCATTCATCATCTGGACGGCAACCCTGGCAAGGGGTTTAACGATTTCCAAGGGACCGGTTATACCAAATCCCCCCACCCGTTTCCCCTCCACCACAATGGGACAGCTGTATCCTTCCCTGACCTGTGGGTTGACCGCTGCCTCCCCGGTGCTTACCGCATACTCATCCACAAATCCTGCCATAATTTTCCGGGCGCCGTCATGGAGATCCCCCTCCCGGGAGGAATCCGTGGCACAGATGATAACCCCCCTTATCATCATAGATCAAAACAGGGAAACCGGTTTCCAAAAAAACCCGTGACATGAACCGTTCTGTCATCGCAACGATTTTGGTTGAAATCCCCATAAAAAACCTTTCTTAAAAATTAAGCCCCATGGGATTAATTCCCATAAAAATAAGTGCCATGGGATACGGTATGTCAAACCTAAATATCGAATCTAAATATCAGACCTAAATATCATAGATATGGAGAATGAGATTTCCCCGGGTCAGCACCCCAATCACACGCGTTTGATCCACCACCGGCAGCAGACCGTCATCGGACAGGTTCATGAGTTCAAGGGCCTTGCGGGCCGTTTCCCCCGGTGCCACCACCGGCACCTTGGGTTTCATAAATCCTTTTACCACAGTTTCCATGCGGCCCGATTTTTCCGCCCGGGCAAAGGCTCCAGGGGACAAACTGCCCAGAAATTTCCCCTGGTCACACACCAGCAGGCCGTTCAATTTTTCTTCAGTCATGATTTTTTTTGCAAGGGCCATGGTCAGGGAAGGATCCACCAGAAACCGCAGGGAATCCGACATGATCTGGTGCACAAGGATCTCCTTTTGGCTTGCATCCCGGATCAATTGCTCAACCCTTTTCACCACCTGTTCAAGTTCCAATCCCTTGACCACGGCGGAACCGGCTGCCGGGTGCCCCCCGCCTCCCAGGGCCCGCACAACGGCCCCCACATCAATACTCTGGGAATTGGCCCGGCCAATGACCATGGATTTATTCTGATCGGTGAGGAAAATGCCAAAGGCCCCGTCCAGCCCCTTAAATTCCCTGTATTTACTGACAAGGGAGGCCAGCATGGTCAGCCCACTTTTTACGCCCTGGGCACAGATCCCTATTTTCAATCCATCAATTTCAAGAACCTTTGCCGTGGCCAGCATATGGGAAAAAACCTCGGAATGAGAATCGTCTATGGTATCGGCAAGATAGGCAGATACAATGTTCAGATCCGCTCCGTTTTCTAGCAAAAATGCCGTCATTCTTGCATCCCTGTGGGTTGCCGAAGAAAAGGTAAGACAACCGGTATCGTCATAGATTCCCAATAAAAACAAGGTGGCCTGCATGGGGGTCACCGGTGTATCCTTGCGCTGGATTTCCTCCAACAGCAGGGTAATGGTGGCCCCCACCTCTTCCCTGTATTCCTGGCCTGACTGAATAGTCACCCCTTCCATGTGGTGGTCCCAGGAGATGATATCCAAATTTGGCCTGGTGGAAAGGGCCTCCATACGGTCCAGGCGATTCCAGTTATTGGCATCCACCACAATCAGGGATTCCACAAGATCCAGGTCCAGATCTTTCCGGGAGCGGATGCGCAGCAAATCCTGATGAATGGCAAGAAAGGCCTTGACCCCGGGCATGATATGGGAGGGAAGGATGGCAATGGTTCCCGGATACAAACAGGTACAGGCCACCATGGAAGCCAGGGCATCAAAATCAGTATTGGTATGACTGGTCACAATTCGCATATTTCCTCCGGGTAATCTATCTGTTTTTTTTGTCCATCCAGTATATACAAAACAAAGGGGTTCGGCAAAGAATAAATACCCACATCCTATCCAGAAATCGAAAATTACCGTTCAACCAATATAGAAATTTTAATCTGGCAAAATTGAACGGAATCAATTATATCTTCAAGAGTTAAACAGATATAATAATAATTTTCATGCAGCGATTAGGGCTCCGAATTAAAATTAGGCAAAACATATCAACTAAAGGAGATTAAAAAATGGCAACAACCGATGAAACTGAAAAAAAACCACTATGGGTAGGAATTGAAGAGAAATTGCTTGAGCTTAACCCAGGAGAACTCTCAGGGCAAGCCAAGGAAGCAGCGATTCAAAAAATTGTGGGCGAGCTTGATGATGAAGGGTTTGATGTCTCCAAACGCGGAGGCAAGATGATGCAATTGAGATGGGCGATGGATGAGATGCTGATAGTTGGAAGGCCGCTGATGAAGGATTTTAACGCTGCGATTGCAGCGCTTTCTCTGGAAGACGTACCCGATCCTTATTCAGCGACCAGTAAGCTTATCGACAACCTTGGTGAAACTTGGAAAGAACTCAAGAAAGTCGAGTGCAGACTGGACATCATACGGATTGTCGAAGAGACAAGACTCGATTTGCTTGTAAAAAAAGCAAAAGAAATGTCTGAAAATGAAAGTATCCGATACCTCATTGGAGAACTATTAGAACGCGAGGTGATCGTCACTAAATTAGGCATTACAGAAGAAAAACTGGTCGAGGTCGAGGCTGAGATTGCAAAGGAAAAAGCAGAGAGAGAAAGAGTGGCAAATCTGCTGGAGAAGGTCGACGGAAAATCAGACGAAGAAAAGGTGAAGCACTTAATTACAAATAATGTGGCAGAGGACTTGATCATAGAAATGGCAGCAGTTGACCAGGCTGCTATTAACAATGCCAAAAAAGCCATGGAAGAGGAAATCAAGGAGCAACAACGGTTAGCTGAGGAAGCAGCCGCGAAGAAAAAGGCGGAGGCCGCAGGTCCTTCTTTGGAAGATATTACCCCGGGTGATATGATTGACCACATCGATTCTATTCGTGAAATAATGGAATTTAGCGAAGTAGAGAAAGAAATCAGGACGATGTGTGAACAAAGCTCTATCCCACAATGCCTTGTCGACATTGCCGTTTCTGATCCTGACAAACTGGATGAACTCGAAAAAACGGCAGAAGGATAATATTGTCAGAAAATTGAACATTCCCAAATTGAAAGTTGCTAGAACACGAAGAATGGGACAGGAAGAATGGAGTACAACTTGTCTATTTTTTCTTTAGTGGGATGCTGATGAACGCAGGTGAATCAGCATCCCGCCTCATTTTTAAAATCATATTGGCGAAATATTTCATTTTTTAATTTCAGAACCTATCTGATATGTCCCGTCCAACCGCTGCCACATCTCTTCCATTTTCTGATCCAGATCCGACACGGCCAGGTCATATTCTTCCTGTGTTAATTCATCTTTTTTCAGTTTGATCTGGATCATGAAGAATTCATTCTCATACCATTTGTCTGGGTCAAAATTATATGTCATGATAGTTAAACTAACCCTCAGTGAATTTTGTTTTTTGCCGGTAAAGTCTTAACAGCCTTCTAAAATAATATAATGTCATTTCAATATCAAGCCTGATTTAGACTGACTTGATCAGGCAATCGGTTACCCAATTTCCCTGAATTGCCTGCACTACTTTACAAAGCCTGACCCGGGACTTATATTACCCCATATTTAAATTTGAAATTTAACCTAAGTGAAACGGAGTAACCAACAGTGAAACAGATAATTGTGCTGGCCACAACCAATAAGGGAAAGACAAAGGAATTCAAAGAATTACTCAAGGATTTTCCCATTGAGATCAAAGATCTTTCAGACTTCGGCCCCATCCCCGAAGTGATTGAGGATGGAGAAACCTTTGATGACAATGCCTACAAAAAAGCATCTTTTACCGCAAAGGTACTGGGGTATCCGGCCATGGCAGATGATTCAGGTCTTTGTGTGGAAGCTCTTGACGGAGCCCCGGGGGTATATTCCGCCCGGTATGCCGGAGACAATGCCACGGATGCCCAGAATGTGGATAAGCTGCTGGACGCATTAAAGGATGAAGAAAACCGGAAGGCCGCCTTTGAATGTGTGATTTCCATCGCCGTGCCCACGGGAGCTGCATTGACCTATGAGGGCCGTTGTGAAGGGGTCCTTACCCGGGAGCCAGCCGGAGACAACGGATTTGGATATGATCCCCTGTTCTTTTTCCCCGAATTGGACAAAACCTTTGCCCAGCTCTCCATTGCAGAAAAAGGAGATATCAGCCACCGGGGTAAGGCATTAAAGGACGTGTCCAGGGAAATGAATAAGATCATCGAATGGCTGGAGATGAATATGCCCCAGTTTTCCAGGGTTCCCTGTCAAGGACCATCAGAATAAATGATTCACCGAATAAAGGGCCCGCCGAATAAAAAAAAGCAGACTAAAGGAAAAACAGATGAAACCATTTAAAGATCTGGTGAAAGAGAACCGATCGTGCAGACGGTTTGACCATACCCATAAACTGGATATTAAAACCCTGGAAGAACTTGTGGATCTTGCCCGACACTGTGCATCGGCTGGCAATAAGCAGCCCTTGAAATATATAATCTCCACCAATGGGCAGAAAAATGATGAAATTTTTTCCTGTCTGGGGTGGGCGGCCTATTTGACCGACTGGAAGGGACCGGAAAAGCCGGAACAACCCACGGGGTATATTGTGATCATAGGGGACAAAAAGGTGGCGGACAAATTTTGGTGCGACCACGGAATTGCCGCCCAGACAATTTTACTGGGAGCCCGGGATCAAGGGCTTGCTGGCTGTATGTTCGCGGCCATTAATATCAAAAAAATTGCCGGTTTTCTCAATATTGAAGACCAGATGGAAGTCAAACTTATCATTGCCCTTGGCAAACCCGTTGAAACCATCCAGATCGATACAGTAGGCGAAGACGGAAATATCAAATACTTCCGGGATGAACGCGGTGTACACCATGTTCCCAAAAGAAAGCTGTCTGACCTCATTGTCGGTGCCTGGTAATATCTCATGAAGATTTTGTTTGTAAACCCCTCCTGCCTGGATCCAAGGATCACAAGTGATGATGCAAAGGGGATTCCCATCGGAATTTATTACATGGCAGCCCTCCTGCTGGACAAGGGATTTGATGCCCGCATTCTCAATCTGGCCTCTTTGGAGGGGGACACGGATACACTCAAAACCTTCAACGCGGTCATTGAAAAGGAAAAACCGGATATGATTGGGTTTTCCGTGACCAACCCCAATAGGATCAATGCCGTTGCCTGTGCAAAGGAAGCAAAGAAACGTCTGCCCCACGCCTGGATCCTGTTTGGCGGCCCGGCACCCACCTTTATGGCGGCCCATCTGTTCTCGGTTTGCCCGGAAGTTGACATCATGGTCCAGGGGGAAGGCGAGTCCACACTTCTCTTAATTGTTCAGGCCCTGGAAAATGGGAACACGCTAAAAGACGCGTCTATCCGGAAAATCAAGGGGATTGCCCTGTGGAAAAATGGTAACCTGGTTGAGACAGGACCCTGTGACCCCATTACCGACCTGGATTTGTTGCCCCACCCCTCCCGGTATTTTGTCTACCAGCATTTGGCCATGTCCCGGGGGTGTCCGGGAAAATGCACTTTTTGTGGTTCTCCAAAATTCTGGGGAAACCATAATATCCGCTGCCATTCGGCACTTTGGTTTGCCGAAGAGATTAAGAATCTGGCCCAAAAGGGGGTCACCCATTTTTATATCTCCGATGACACCTTTACCATGGATAGGATTCGTGTGATCGAGCTGTGTCAAATCCTGATTGCAGCGAATCTTCACATCACCTGGAGTGCCATCTCCCGGGTGGACTATATTGACAAGGAACTGTTGTTCTGGATGCGCCAGGCTGGCTGTATTCAAATCAGTTTCGGGGTTGAATCCGGTTCCCAACAAATCAAGAAACTTCTGGGCAAACCCATTTCCAATGAGGCCTGCATCCAGGCCTTTGCCCTGACAATCTCCTACGGCATCATGGCCCGGGCCTATTTTATCTATGGGTCCCCCGGTGAAACAGATGAGACCATAAAAGAAAGCTGCGATCTATTGATCCAGCTTGCCCCCCTGGGCACCATTTTTTATCTGCTGGTGATTTACCCAGGCACCCATCTATACCGGCAAGCCCTTCAAAAAAAACAGATCACCGATGAGATCTGGCACAAAAGGATTGAAGATCTGCCCTGGTTTGAGCTGGACGAAACCCTTGATTTCCATAGGGTCAAAGCCTATGGCGACCGGCTCAGAAATACATTTTTTGATCATCTGCCCCAATTTGCAAATCAAATTGACCTGGTGGAAGACAAACGCCTCTACCCCTTCCACGCAGATTTTCTTTCCAGACTTGCCATGACCTTTTCACAAGGGGAATATGCAAATGACCCCCGGATCAAAACCCCGGAGAAAATAGCGCAGCACCTTTTCACAAGGGCGTTGTCCTATTCTCCCGACCCAAGAGCCTTCATGGGAATTGCCATGGTGCTTCAAAAACAAAAACAATTTTCAGAGGCTGCCATTCATCTAACAAAGGGCCTTGACCATTTCCCCGGCAACAAAGAGTTGAGCGTGTGTATGGGGGTCTGCCACATGAACCAGAACCAATTTAAAGAGGCCCTGCCCTTTTTTATCCCCTTCAGGGATGACCCGGGCATTGCCCATTATATCACTATTTGTAACTCCCAGGAGAAAACACCATGAACCATAAGCACCATCTGGCCAATTTAGAGCAACGGGCCGTAAAACTTGCCACCCAACGCCAGGAAATCCTGACAAGTCAGTCCGAGACGGCATTGGACCTGATCCTGGAAGCGCCTTCTCCGGCAACCCTGGTTCAGTCTTTTCCAGACCAGGACCTTTATTTTCTCATGCACAAGATTGGGGGGGAGGATTTTTTACCCATACTTGCCATGGCCACCTCGGCCCAATGGGAATATATCCTGGATGTGGAAGTCTGGGACGATGACCGGTTGGATCTCCACACCATGACCCAGGCTCTTGACCTGCTGTTCAAGGCAGCCCCCCAGCGACTGCTGCGCTGGATCATCAAGGAAAAACCGGATTATTTCGAATTTTACCTGTTTAAAAACATGAGCATATTTATCCGGGAGCATGATGAATGGGTACCCGAAGATTATGATGACTATGTCACTCTGGATGACAAATTTTATTTCAGGTTTCCCCTCAAGGTCGACCCGGATATCCCCACCGACGGCTCCGAAGAGATGGATAAGATCCTGGCCCAAACCGCACCAGAACTGATTGAACAGATGCTGCGATGCGTGGCTGATATGGATTTACACGTCTTCCACGGCCTGCTCCTGGAAACCTGCGCCGTGATGACGTCGGAAACAGAAGAAGAACAATTCCGGCTGAAAAGCCTGCGCCTGGCAGAAAAAGGATTTTTGCCCACCCATGAGGCCATTGGTATTTACCAGCCCACGGACCTTTCCTCCCTTAGAAAAAGGCCGAAAACTCTCAAAATCCACCAGGCCTTTGACCCAGATATCCCCCTGCCCCCCCAGCTGTTCACCCAGTTCATTGAAGGGGATAATCTCTTTGTCAAAACCCTTGAACTTTTAGACCCGGTGTTTCTGCTTGAACTCAATTCGGAAATTGCGGCCCTGAGCAATAAAATCATTTCAGCGGACAGGGTCAAAATCAAAAACCCGGAATCCATAAAAAAAATCATCCAAAAGGCCACGGCGTACCTGAGCCTTGGCCTTGAGGTTATTCTCAAGGGCAACCCCACAATGGAATCCGCCCGGGATGCGATTGAAAAATACTTTCTTGAAGATATTTTCAGAACCGGATCACGGGCAGGAATTCAGCTGAGAACCAAGGCCAGAAACTGGTATGACGACAGTTTTATGAAAGAAGAGCGCCTGCCCTTAAACTTTTTGACAGAAGATTATCTCGGAGCGATCGGCGGGCTTCTCCTGGAGCGCCCCATGTACTACGACAATTACCAGAACGGGGAATTATACCGGCATTTCACAAGCCTTGCCGATATCAAGACAACCGACACGAAATTAACCCAGATCATCGATCTGGACCAAATCATTGGGAAACTGCCCCTGGATCTTGCATCCTTTACCCATGGGGTTTTGACCTATAAAAGCCTGATGTTGACCCTCTGGGCCAGGAACCGCCTCAACCTGGACACGGCATCTGAATGCAGCTTGGCCCCCATTGAACCCGAGGTATTCAAACCTTTTTTTGCTGCCCTTTTCTCCTCGGACACTCCGGGAAAAATTGATGAAATAAAGGCCATGGATCTGACACTCTGGGTGGCAGAAGCCATTGAGAGTAAAATTGATAGTA
>JAFLJU010000358.1 GCA_022712835.1 Desulfobacteraceae bacterium | reverse complement strand
CCACCCTCATTTTTTTTAAAGGATCCTGGCTCCCTCTGGGCACCCTGACGGTCAACGTTTCAGGCTGTTTTATCATCGGCCTTTTAGGGGGCTTATCCGAAACCCGGGAGATTTTTACCCCTGAAATCCGGGCCCTTGTCTTTATCGGGTTCCTCGGCGGATTTACCACCTTTTCCTCTTTTGGGTATGAAATATTTTTTCTGATCAGGAATGGCCAGACAGGTGCAGCCCTTGTAAATCTGGGACTCCAGATAATTTTGGGATTGACAGCGGTTTGGGCAGGATTCTTTCTCTCCAGATTTTTATAAAAAAAGCCCGGGTTCCTGCCCCCCTTAAGATTTCTTTGACAAAAATTCTTCACGTCAATTTCACGTCATGTTCACATCAAGGGCAGGGAAATAACAAACCGGGTCCATTCCCCCTCCCGGGAGCTTACCTGGATATCACCCCCATGGTCCTGGATGAACCCGTAACAGACAGAGAGCCCTAAGCCCACCCCCTGGACGCTTTCTGTTTTGGTGCTGAAAAAAGAGTCAAAGATTTTTCCGATGTGGTCAGGTTTGATACCGGTCCCCGTATCTTCAATGACAATCTTGAGCATATCCGAAGTGACGGCAGTGCTAATTTCAAGGATACCGCCATCGGGCATGGCAAACATGGCATTTGAAAACAAATTGATAAAAACCTGGCGCAGTTGATCCTTGGAGGCAAATATTTTTCCCGGAGCGTCCATGAGGTTCAACTTAAGTTTAATGCTGTTTTCCCTGAACCGCTTTTCATAGAGCAAGAGCAGTTCATCCAGAACCGTTGTAATATCCAATGCCACCCGGGCCTCCTGGTCCGGCCTTGAAAAAGAGAGCATTTTTTTCAGCATATCCGCCAGACGCATGATTTCAGAAAGTGACATATCCAAAAGTTTCCGCCGTTTATTGGTGGGGGATATCTCGGTCTTCATCAGTTCCAGGGTGTTCATAATCCCGAACAAGGGATTGTTCAGCTCATGGGCGATCTGGGAAGTCAACCGCCCCATGGCCGCCAGCTTCTCCGACTGGAGAAGATGCTGGCGTGCCGCAGACAATTCGCGTTCCGCCTTGAGACGTTCCTTCAGATCCACAAAGATGGCAACAGATGCCTGCTCTTTTCCATTTTCATCATAAATAATACCGGCGGACAGGTTCCCCTCAACCAGCTCTCCATTCCCCTTGGTAAAGGTAAGAGGGAAGGAATTGAGCCGTCCCTTTCCGCCATACCCTTCCTCCTTCATCATCTCCATGATGGTTTTGGACACCTCTTTGGAATAGACCTGCTGAATACTCATTTTTCCAACCACTTGGCTTTCAGAATATCCAAATATTTCTTCCGCCCCTTGATTCCAAAGTTTAATCCCTCCCCTCATGTCCATGGCCATGATGGCATTGGGGGAACAGGAGATAATCTTGTCCAAAAAATCATGGGCTTCCCGGATCTGGTTCTCAATGCGCTTTCTCTGGGTCTGGTCCACCACGATCCCTTCATACCCCAGAATCTCTCCGCTGGTGTCATACCGGACATTGCTGGTCAAAAGGAGATAGAGAATATGGCCGTCCCGCCTTCTCCACTGGACCTCATAGTCCACGACCTGACCTTTTTTTTCTATATTTTTTTGGTATTCCCGCCTATCCTCTGGCCTGAGATAAAGATCCGTGGCAAGATCCAGGGAAAGGAACTCATCCTTGGCCTGGTATCCCAACATTTTCAAAAGTGCCGGATTCACATCCAGAAACCGCCCTGCTTTGCTACTGATAAAAACCCCGCACCCTACGTGTTTAAACAAACGCTGATAGCTTTCCATGGAGGATTTCAATTTGGCTGCCTGTTCCACGTTCCGGGTAATATCCCTGTAAATGGACAATTTTGACCGGGTCCCGTCCCGGTTGGTTACGGGCATCTCCGACAGGGCAAAGTTTTTCCCAATCGCTTCGAGATAAATCTCGCTATGGTGGGTTTCATTTTTCTCAAATATCTCGTCGTGTTTACACCAATCACAAGGCTGATCAGAATTGATCAAAACTTCATAACATTTTTTACCCACCCCCTCCCCGAAATGGGTTTTCATAAATTTATTCATATACTCAACCGTAAAATCCTCGTTAATGATATAAATGCCTTCCTCAAAGGCATCCAGGGCATCCATTATTCTCGGGGTGTGATCGCTCATGACAGACTCCTTTATTTATATATGCTTAAGCCAGGCAAAATTTGAGTGTCTTGTAATTTCTATATTTTAAGATAGTGCCTTAACCCGGTAAAAAATGCAATAATTTGGGGCCTGCCTAAAAAAATTTCCATCATTGCTATGACATCAGACTTGAAAAGAAAATGACTTGGCGATATAAAGAAAGATCAAATATTGATTTTTGGAGTTCAAAATATTGTCTTATGAAAAATGATACCGACACCCATCACTTTCCGACCCAGGTTTATTACGAAGATACAGACCATTCCGGTGTGGTCTACCATGCCAATTATCTGAAATTTTTCGAACGGGCCAGGGAAGATATCATTGGTGTCAAAACCCTTGCAAGGATGTGGCATGAGCAAATGATCGGGTTTGCTGTTTATAAAACAAGCTTAGGATTCCATGATGGCGCTGTATTTGGAGACCTTCTTGACATCCGGACCACCTGGGAGAAACAGGGGGATTATCGCATTGTTTTTTCCCATGAAGCATGGCGACCAAAGGGGGAGAAACCAGCTGTTACATGCACCCTGGAACTTGTCTGCCTGGGTGCTGAAAAAAAACTCATGCCCATTCCGGATCTTGATTTTATGGATTAATCAAGTGTCACCTTTTAATAAAAGGACACCGCTATGATCTTGACCCACTATTACCTTTCAGTACCATCGTTTTTAATGGGAAAAAAGAGTTTATCCTCGAAAGATTTTGATGGGTTCCCCTATTTTTTTTATTGACAAATGGTTTTGTTTCTTTTAAATCAATCCCTACGAATTTAGTAGGAAATTATCCAATAACGGTTTGGCCAAAATTGACAAGATCTTGGCCAAAAGGATTTGGATAAGTAAGCAATAATCTCTTAAATATCAACCAGGGGACTAATCAACCAAAGGACTAGGTTATGTTAAGACAAAGACCGTTTAGGCTGTTGCTTCTATCAACAGCACTTTTGTTTTTATTTCCTTTAATCGCATTTTCCAGTGTCAAAAGCATGGACAAAACAGGCGAAAAACGACCTGATATCCTGACCATTGATATCCCGTCCTCTCCAGACCACAAAGACATGCCGGCGGTTAAATTCAAACATGATTTGCACAGTCAGGCCACAGAGGGCCAGTGCATTAAATGCCATGAAAAAAAAGATGAAATCACCATTTTCAAATTTAAGCGGACCCAGGATGTTTCAGGTCAGAAATTTATGGACCTTTACCATGACAATTGCATTGCCTGTCATGAAGACACAAAAAAGGCCAACCAGGCCACAGGCCCCATGAAAACGGAGTGTAGGGCCTGCCACAATGCAGATTTCAATACAGAATCCTCCTGGAAAAAGCTTTCATTTGACCGTTCCCTGCATTTCCGGCATGAAAGCGCCAAGCAAATTCCCTCTTCTGTTCCCTCTTCTGGTCCATCAGAAGCGACCAACTGCGATGCCTGCCACCACAGTTACAACCCAAAGACCAAGGCGATCTTTTACCAGCAAGGGGAAGAAGGCGCCTGTGTCTATTGTCATAAAGAGACCGCCTCCGACGGCATAAGAGATGCCCGGGATGCTTCCCACGATTCTTGTGTTGCCTGTCATGTTCGGCTGACAGAACAAAAAATTGCGGCAGGTCCTGTGGAGTGTCAGGGATGTCACTTAAGTGAAAATCAGGACAAGATTAAAGTTATCAAAGAAGTACCACGACTTAAGCGAAACCAGCCGGATGCAGTTCTTCTAACAGGATGGACTGTTCTGGGATCTGACAGGGCAAAAAATGAAAAAACCATAGCACAGCATATGGACGCCGTAGCTTTTGATCATAAATCCCATGAAAACAGAACCCTTACCTGTAAGGCCTGCCACCATGAAACCTTGAAGAAGTGCGATTCCTGTCACACCAACAAGGGAGATGAAAAGGGCGGATTTATAAAACTTAGCCAGGCCATGCACAGCATTGACAAATCCCAGAGCTGTCTGGGGTGTCACAATGAGCTGAAAAAAACCAAGGATTGTGCCGGTTGCCATTTTCAAATGCCGGAGAAAGCCTTTAAAGACAATGCCTGCGCATCCTGCCACAGTGTGGATGTCAAGACCCAGCCCATCAACCGGCTTACTGATAAAAGATATAATGCCAATCTGGCCCAGACCATACGTGACGACCAGGCCACTGACTATTCAAAAGTCAATCTGGATAAAATACCGGAAACCGTTGTCATTAATACCATTGCAAAGGAATATCAACCCAGCCAGTTCCCCCATCAAATGATGATTAAAACAATTTTTGAACGGGCCGGAAAAAACAGCATGGCAAAGGCCTTTCATCAAGATGAACTGACCCTGTGCGTGGGATGTCACCATAACAGCCCAGCCACCCTTACCCCACCCAAGTGTGCTTCCTGCCATGGAGAAATGCCGGATCTTGCAACGGGAAAGCCAGGACTTAAAGGGGCATACCATGGCCAATGCATCACCTGCCATCAGAAAATGGAAGTGAAAAGCGTGCTGCCCACGGATTGTACAAAATGCCATGAAAAAAAGGCATCCTAATTAATTAGAATAGTAACGAGATAGTAACAAGTGCTACATAATAATTTAGGTGCCGGAACGAAACAATAAAAATCAATTGTCATAATAGAGAATAAAGGTGGATTTATGGCCATTTCCAGAAGAAAGTTTCTTGGCTGCTTGACAGCAGCATTGGGAACTACCACAAGCGCAGGGGCCCTTGCCCATGCCGCATCCAACAAGCATTTTGAGGGATATCCGGACAGCTTCGGTGTCCTCCACGACAGTACAAAATGCATTGGGTGCCGAAAATGTGAACAAGCCTGTAACACGGTGAATTCACTTGCCAAACCTGAAAAACCCTTTGATGACCTCACCCTGCTGGATGAGAAGAGAAGGACTGGGGAAGCCACCTATACCGTGGTAAATAAATTTGGCAACGCCCCCTACTCCTTCGCCAAAACCCAGTGTAACCACTGCCAGGAACCTGCCTGCGCATCGGCCTGTTTTGTAAAGGCCCTTAAAAAGGACCCATCGGGAGCGGTTGTCTACGATGAATCCCTGTGCGTCGGGTGCCGGTACTGCATGGTGGCCTGTCCCTTTAACATACCTGCCTATACCTATAATGACCCCTTGACCCCCAAGGTCACCAAATGCACCATGTGCCTGCCCCGGATCAAGGAGGGAAAACTTCCCGGATGTGTGGAGATCTGCCCCAAAGAGGCCTTGGTGTTTGGCAAACGATCCGAGCTTATCAAAATGGCCTGGAAACGGATCGACAGGAACCCGGACCACTATGTTGCGCATCTCTACGGAGAGCATGAAATGGGTGGCACCAACTGGCTCTATCTCTCTATTGTCCCCTTTGAACAGATTGGCATGAGAGAAGATCTAGGCGTAACCCCGGCCCCACAGTTCACCGCAGGCGCCCTGGGGTCGGTTCCCATTATTGTGGGCCTCTGGCCGGTGCTGCTGACAGGGGTTTATGCCATTTCACAACGGAAAGAGAAGATTGCCAAACAAGAGCAAGATGAAGCTGTTCAAACCACCAAAACCCTTGCCACCGAAGAGATGAACAGCCAGCTTTCAAAACAAAAAGATAAAATGGACAAGGAACGAGAAGCCGCCGTCAACAATGGGATCAAAAAAGCCCTGGCAGATGCGGCCGCAGCAAAAAAGGCTGAAGAACAAAAAGCCGAAGCAAAAATAGCAGAAGCAGAAGCCGCAAAAACCGCGGAACAAGCATCCCCGGATGAAGCGGTAACAGATGACGCAACAGACCCGGAGTCAAGTGCTGATGACTCTATTCAAGGGGAGGAATAAATGGCTCACGAACAACCAAAATACCAATGGGTTACGCCCTTTAATATTATCAGTGCAATTGTTCTGTTTGTCGGACTCATCCTGACCGTTCTCAGGTTCACCCAGGGAATCGGTGCGGTGACCAACCTGGACAATAACAACCCCTGGGGCATGTGGATCGGATTTGATTTGCTCTGCGGCGTGGCCCTTGCTGCCGGTGGCTATGTTACCTCTTCTGCCTGCTATGTGTTTGGGCTCAAACGCTATCACTCGGCGGTCCGGCCGGCTATTTTAACCGCTTTTCTTGGCTATGCCCTGGTGGTGCTTGCCCTGCACTATGATGTGGGACGTCCCTGGAAACTGCCCTACCCGATTTTTGTTTCCCAGGGCACCTCCTCCCTGCTCTTTGAAGTGGGCCTTTGCGTATTCCTGTATTTGACGGTACTCTTTGTGGAAACAACCCCTGCGGCCTTTGAGTGGCTGGGATTTAAACGCATGCGCACCTGGGTGGTTCGCCTGACCCTGGTCCTCACCATCTTCGGCGTGATATTGTCTACCCTGCACCAGTCCTCCCTGGGCGCATTGTTCATGATCGCCCCGTCCAAACTTCATCCCTTGTGGTATTCCGGGTATTTACATGTTTATTTCTTCATCTCCTCCATCTTCGCCGGCATGTCCATGGTGATCCTTGAGGGCAGCATGGCCCATCGCTTTCTCCATCACAAAATGGATGCCACCCACCTGTCGGAATCCACGGGAGTGGCTCTGGGATTTGGAAAGGCGGCCTCCTTTGTGATGATGGGATATGTGGGAATTAAGGTTATCGGCCTTGCCGTGGATAATAACTGGCATTACCTGACCACGGGATGGGGGGCATGGTACCTTCTGGAACTGGTTGGGTTTGTTCTTTTCCCGGCCATCCTCTACAGTGTAGGGGCAAGGGAAAAAAATCTCACCCTTGTAAGGATTGCATCCCTTTGGACGGTTTTGGGCATTGTCCTTAACCGCCTGAATATCTCTCTTGTGGCCTTCAACTGGCAGTTGCCATCAGCTGACCGATATGTCCCAAGCTTCATGGAGGTCGGCACCACCATTTTCATCGTTTTCCTGGGTATCACCGCATATCGGGTGATCACCGCCTGGATGCCCATTTTGCATGAACATCCTGACTACAAAGAAGAGCATTAATCAAGGAGAAACACACATGGAATTTTTTACGCTTCATGATTTTATGACATATACCAAGGGAATTACCTATCTTGTGATGGGGGCGATTCTGATTTTTATGCCGCTCTACTGGCTTTACCTGACAGACCGTGATGATTGAGAATCAGGTGATTAAGAAACAGGTGATTGAGAACCAGGAGATTTAAGAATCAGGTGATTAAAATTTACGAAATAAAAAATTATTATAATCTAATAAGCCAATAGTAATATGGAGGCAATAATGCATGCATTCTTAACAGGACCCTTTTTTTATGCATCACTTGGGATCTGTATTGTCGGAATGGTCATTCGACTTTATCAATATTTTAACGGCCTTTCCTGGCAGTTGGACAGAGTCGCATACAAAGAATATCCGGCCATGGGGTTTAGAGGCGCGGTTCGGTCCATTTATAAATGGCTCATTCCCTATGGAACCCATGGATGGAGACAACAACCGGTCATGGCAACCGCTGTTTTTGGTTTCCACATCGGAGTGGTGTGCCTGCCCTTGTTTCTCATGGGTCACAACCTCTTTTTAAAAGAAAAACTGGGGTTTTCTTTGTTTACCATCAGCGCCTCTACTGCAGATTTTTTAACCTGGATGGCTATTTTCAGTTTGGCCTTCCTTATCCTGAGACGCTTGGTCCTTCCTGAAGTCAGGATCATGACCGACCGAAAGGATTGGGGGGTACTATTTCTCTCCATGGCCCCCCTTGTCACAGGATTGTTGGCCCGTTACCAGATCGGGGATTACTCGTTTTGGTTAAATGCCCATATTTTGTCTGGAGAACTGGTTCTGTTGGCCATTCCTTTTACCAAACTGTCCCATGTATTCCTGTTCTTTGCTTCCCGCGCCCAGCTTGGAATGGATTTTGGTATCAAAAGAGGTGGGCTAAAAGGAACAAAAATGTCCTGGTAGTTTAATGCCGACTAACACCAGCGCTTAAGGAGAATATCCATGCCAGAAGGAACATTATGCAATAAAAAACCCGTGGACACAGCCGAAGGGATCACCACCCTCCTTGCTGACAAGAGCGGTAAAACATACTATGAAGAAATGAAAAAATTGGAAATCGATTCCGATCTTTTGTGGAAAACCATTCAGAACACCTGCAAAACAAGGTTTCGAACATGGCTTGAAATCTGTGCCCATTGCGGCATGTGTGCAGACTCCTGTTTTTTGTACCTTGCAAATGACCGGGACCCCAAACAGGTACCTGCCTATAAGATCCAATCAACCCTGGGTGAAATCATCCGAAAAAAAGGGAAGGTGGACAATGCCTTTATGCTCCATGCCATGGAAGTTGCCTGGGCCCAGTGCACCTGCTGCAACCGCTGTGGCTCCTTTTGCCCCCATGGAATTGATACCGGCATTATGTTCGGCTACCTTCGGGGCCTTTGTTACCAGCAGGGATTTGTCCCCTGGGAGATGAAAATCGGGGCCGGCATGCACAGGGTCTACAATGCCCAGATGGATATCTCTGGCGAAGATTATATAGATACCTTTGAATGGATGATTGAAGAAAATGAAGAGGAATGGCCGGGTCTCACCCTTGAGGTGGACAAAGCCGATGCCGACATCATGTATACGGTGAACGCAAGGGAGGCCAAACATTATCCCGAAGACCTGGCGGAAGCTGCCATTTTATTCCATGTGGCCGGGGAAAACTGGACCATCCCCTCAAAGGGATGGGAGCTGACCAGCCTGGCCATGTTTGCCGGGGATTGGCCTGCCTGCAAAATGCAGGTGGAATCTGTCTATGATGCCATGAACCGCTTAAAACCCAAGCGGATGATCGGGACCGAATGCGGCCATGCCCATCGGGCCACCGTTGTTGAAGGACCCTATTGGGCTGGCATCAAAAGCGGCAGACCCCCTGTTGAATCCATTCATTATATTGAATGGCTGGCAGAGGCCTTAAGGGAAGGTAAACTGAAAATTGATCCAGCAAAAAGGATTAAAGAACCGGTCACCCTCCAGGATTCGTGTAACTATGTCAGGAATCACGGGTTAAGAGAAACCGCAAGAGAGATCGTCTCCTATATTGTGGAGCCTGGTTATTTCATTGACATGTCACCTAATAAAGAACATAACTTCTGCTGCGGTGGCGGTGGCGGGCTTAACGGGATTGGATGTTTTAGAAAGCAACGGAATGTGGGGCTTAAGGTCAAAAGAGACCAGATTCTCGCCACCGGAGCCAAATTGGTCATATCCCCCTGCCATAATTGCTGGGATGCCATCCGTGATCTGGAAGAAGAGTTTGAAATAGGTATTCGATGGTCCTTTTTAAAGCCCTTGATCATTAAGATGTTATTGGTTCCGGATCACTTAAAACCCCAGGACGAAGACTAACCACCACAGTAACATATAAAAAACATAAGGAGGCAAGCCGGGCAAGACCGATTGCCTCCTTTGCTTTAAGTAATAGGAATTGCATTATATGAGATTAACCACCAAAAGTCGTTATGGCACAAGACTTATCCTTGATCTAGGCGTTTACGGCTCTGAGAAACCCGTCCCTTTAGGGGATATATCTAAACGTCAGAATATTTCCTTAAAATACCTGGAGCAATTAACGGTTAAACTCAAAAAAGCAGGTTTGATTAAAAGCCGGCGGGGTGCATCCGGTGGCCACATGCTGGCCAAACCCCCTGAAGAAATCACCATCGGTATGATTGTCCGTACCCTGGAAGGCACCATCCAGATCACCGATTGCGCAGAAGACCGTGAAAACTCCTGCGGGATATGCAACAGGGCCGGGGATTGCCTGTCCCGATGGGTCTGGATAGAGACCTCCAATGCCATGTTTGACTGCCTTGATAATATTACGGTGGGACAACTGTTAACCATGGCCAAACAAAAACCCGAACCCGCCTGTAAGGGCAAACATCTATCTTCATGATTCCTTAATTCTTGATTTTCGATCATTTTTTCGAGAAATTTTCCTCTTTGCGGCCCCAGGAAAGTATAGGATAAAAGCCACGAACAAAATCACACCATATTGATTTTAAAACGATCATATCCGGATATAAAATCTTTTACCAGACAACCATTCAGCGGAGCTTTCAAGTGTTACAGCAGGGGGAAATTCGGGTCATTTGGATCTTCAATATATTAGCAGATACTAATTGAAATTTTCAATACAAAACATTGACAGCATTGGCCTCCCTTTATATACTGCTTTATTAATTTTTCAAACCCGCGGGGAGAATGATCTCCTGCGGTAAAACGTGTAAAAAGTGTTAGACTTTTAACAGCATCAAGGAGGTGCCCGTGAAAGACGAACAACAGTTGCCAGAAGCGCAACAGAAGAAAGCAGGAGTTTCCAGGAGGAACTTTCTGAAAACCGTTACTGGAACAGTTGCCGGAATCGGAATTTCGCAAATGGTTAATCCTGCATTCATCCAAGCCCTTGAAAAAGGACTGAAACGACATCCAGTTGTCTGGATTCAGGGACAAGGATGTACCGGATGTTCCGTTACATTGCTCAATAGTACGTCCCCCCCGATTGCCGATATCCTTCTCAAGGTTATCAGCCTTCAGTTCAACCCGACGCTAATGGCCAGTGAAGGTGAAACTGCAATGGAAAACCTCTATGCCGTCGCAAAAGAATACGAAGGCAGATTCTCAATTGTGGTTGAAGGTGCCATTCCCGTTGCCGAAGATGGAAAATACTGCATCATCGGTGAAATGGGTCACAAAGAGATCACCATGGTGGATATCATGAAAGAGCTGGCCCCAAAAGCCGGTTCTGTTCTAGCCATTGGTACCTGTGCCGCCTATGGCGGAATCCCGGCAGCAAAAGGGAATGTAACCGGTGCCATGGGTGTTATGGATTTCTTTAAAGCCCAGGGCATTAAAACACCGGTTGTAAATATCCCGGGTTGTCCTCCCCATCCGGATTGGATAGTCGGTTCCCTGGTTCATTTGCTGGAAAAAGGAATCCCTGAGCTGGATGATTCCGGACGCCCCACACTTTTCTATGGCGAAAACATCCACGACAACTGCCCCAGACTTGACCTGTATGACGAAGGCGAAATGTCTGCAACATTGTCCGACCCCAAGGGTTGTCGTATGGATCTTGGCTGTAAAGGTCCGGATACCTACGCTGACTGTTATAAAAGAAAATGGAATGGTGGCGTGAATTGGTGCGTGGATAATGCGGTTTGCATCGGTTGCGTTGAGCCCGGATTTCCCGATAGCTCATCTCCCTTTTATGAACCCGCTTAATTCCTAAAAATTTTCTAAAACCAAGGAGGTTTTATTATGGCAGGCTGT
>JAFLJU010000072.1 GCA_022712835.1 Desulfobacteraceae bacterium | reverse complement strand
CATGAGCCTTTCACAAATAAGAATTAATGGGATTCGCCTGGGTTCCAGGCTGAATCAGGTCTTTCAAACCTCTGTTAAAGGGGAGGACCATACCCTATCGTCTCTTTACCAAATTCTGGCACAAGATAAGACCAATATTGTTTGCCTGGGGTTTCGGACCGATGAGGTGGGAACTTCTGTATTTTGTTGCCACGACGTACCGTCTGACGTTCCGTCTGATGAACTGCCTGACGTACAGACTGACGTGTCGTCTGACGTATCGTCTGACTTAAAATCTGGCGGTGGCAAAGAACCCTCCTCCATTTTTGTTTCCAATGTCTGCCAGGTGTCGGTTTACCCTCATAATGGAAGTCTGAATACCCTGGGGTTTTTAATGGGTCTCTTTGGGAAACATGGGATTTCATTTCAACAGATGGTTTCTTCCAATGCGATGATTTCTTTTGTCATCGACAGATCTGACCAGGAAAAAGTATTGGCATTCCTTGAGCAGGAATTTGATTTTCCCCCGACTCACACCCCCTTCCAGCAGGATTATACCTATGAGACAGCTGAGTTTGTAAAACATAGGTACCCCGAAACCCGGGCCACCTATGTTGAGGAAAAGATAAAAACCTATGGAATAAAACTTACCGCTGGGCTTGAAATGCTTGAACTTTCATTTTCTCCAAATCAGCGGAACCATTTGGAAATCATTGGTAATGGGTTGCAAAACCTAGCCAAGTCCGGGAAAAAATTTTATTTTACCGCTGTCATGCAAGAAACTTCAGTGGCGCATCTGTATTGTTTGACCGAGCCCCTGGCCCCCAAAGACAGACAAGATTTTTTTTCCCAGGTCCAGGCGACCAAAGGGGTCGTTGTTCGGCAAACCCTATCCGTTGATCTCATCAGTTTTCATGGTCCCCATTTCGGGGATCGGTTCGGTATCTTTAATACTGCCATGGCGTGTTTAAATGCGGATTCCATCAATATTTTGCTGGCCGGTTGCACCGGTGCCAGCATTTGCATGGTTTTGCCGTATTCTTTGGGAGAAAAGGCTATACAGGCCCTGACAAAAGGATTTGAAAGCCCATGACATCTGATCCCAGATTTGAGCCGGAAGAACTTTTTTGGCGGACCCGTATTTTTGATTCACTGTCCTATCCCAGTGTGATAATTGCCCCGGATAAAAGCCTGGTGGGGGCCAATAAAAAATTTTATGACACCTATAAGCTCACCCGGGAAGAGATTCTGGGGAAAATGTGTTTTCATACATTTTTATACAAGGATACCCCCTGCAATTCAGAGGACTGCCCCATATCAAAGGTGTTAACCACCAAAGCCGTTCATTCCCATACGATCAAACATCAATACAAGTGGGAAGAACGGGTTTTTTCTCCTATTTTTGATGATGAAGGGCAGGTGGCCTTTGTGATTTCCAGTATCCGGGATATTACCCGGACCAAATCCCTTGAGAACCAACTCATCGGGGTTAAAGAGTTCATCAGTCGGGTAATGTATTCCTCGGCTTCCGCCATTGTGGCCGCCGATCGTGCGGGCAATATTGAATTGATGAATTCAGTGGCAAAGGAATTGTTTGGGGATTATAATGGGGGGGAGGGCAAGATTACGCATACGGAGCAGCTTTACCCGCCGGGTAAAGCCAAGGAAATTATGCAGATGCTCCGGAATGAAAAAATCGGAGGCAAAGGAAAACTGATCATTCCCAGGACCACCATTGTCAACGCCCGGGGCCAGGAGATTGAGGTGGAAATGTCTGCGGCTATTATTTATGATGATACGGGCGAAGAATCTGCCACAATGGCCATTTACAATGACCTGAAAGACAAGATTAAGGTTGAAAAAGAACTTAAGTTTACCCAGAAGCAATTGGCACAATCTGAAAAAATGGCTTCACTTGGGCAACTTGCCGCAGGTGTGGCCCATGAAATCAATAATCCCCTAACAGGTGTGTTGTTCTATGCCAGTCTTTTGCTGGAAAGAGAGGATCTGGATGAGGGAGCAATGGATGATCTGCGCTATATTGTGGAAGATGCCAATCGATGTAAAAATATAGTTAAAAGCCTTTTGGTATACAGTCGCAGTGCGGATTCCAACAAAAATATTGTTCAGATTAATGAGATTGTGGCACAGAGCCTGAAATTGGTCCGGGATCAGAAAAAATTTCGGAACATTAAAATTGTCCGGTATCTCGCCGATGAAATGATGCTGCTCAATGCCGATACCAATAAGCTTAACCAGGTGATTATTAATTTGATCATTAATGCCGCAGACGCCATGGACGGTAACGGAAAAATCACCCTGAACACCTATAAGGACAAGCTTCACAAAAAGGTTTTTCTGGAGGTTAAGGACACCGGGGCAGGAATCCCCATGGAACATTTGTCCAAGATCTTTGATCCGTTTTTTACAACCAAGGAAGTGGGGAAAAGTACGGGACTTGGGTTGAGCATTGTTTATGGTATCATAGACGAGCATGGTGGCAAAATAAGCGTTAAAAAAACAGGTGCCAAGGGAACCACTTTTATTCTGGAGTTTCCCTTGTATGTCCCGGAAGATGAAGGGCCGCCTATATGCAGTTCTCTTTTGTAGAGCTGGGTTTATTTGATAATAATTGCCTATAAAGGCAGAAAAATGGAAAAATAGTGGAATCAAAAAATAATAAAACTGAATCTGAAAATAGTGTTCCTAAAGTCTCTTTGAAGCAGATTGTTAAAGATGTTTTTTTTAAGCCACGTGTGCTGGTGATCGATGACGAAGAACGGATTCAAAAGGCGTGTCAACGGTTGCTCACGGAAGAGGGCTGTGAAGTGGATGTCGCCCAGAACGGGATTGTTGGGCTTAAGATGATTGAAGAGAAGCACTATGATATTGTGCTGTTGGATCTGATGATGCCTGGTTTGTCAGGTCTTGATGTGCTCACAGACTTAAAGGCCAGGCATCCGGATACCGTGGTCATTATCATCACCGGATATGCCACCCTGGAGCATTCCATTGAAACCATGAAAAAAGGGGCCTTTGATTTCCTATCCAAACCCTTTGCTCCCCAGGAGGTTCGGATGGTGATCTCCAAGGCCATTGAATTTATCCGGAACCTCCAGGACATTACCACGGAAAAATCCCGGATGCGGGTGATGATCAATACCCTGAGGGACGGCGTATTAACCACAGATCACCAGAAGCGGATTGCCCTTGCCAACCCGGCCTGTTTAAAGATGCTGGGGTGTCACAAACAATCGGTCCTGGGGAATCTGGTGTCCGACGTCTTTGACGAACCCACTGTTCTTAGTATGATTGACTCGGCCATTGCCCAGCCCAAAGAGATGTTTTCTGAAATTACAAAAGAAATCAGTGTGCCAATGGGGAAAGGTAAAGATGACCTGATCATCGGGGTGCGCTGTATTCCCTTCCGGGACCGGTTGAACCGGAATCTGGGGACGGTGACCGTTTTCCACGATATCACCGCCCTGAAAAAAGAGGATCAGCTCAAATCGGATTTTGTTTCCATGGTGGCCCATGAAATCAAGAGTCCCTTAAACTCGGTTCTCATGCAGTTGAATGTGGTTTTAGATGGTCTGGCAGGGGAGGTGACCGAAAAACAACGAGAAATTTTGACCCGGAGTTCTGCCAAAATAAAATCCCTGACTGAATTGGCAACAGAGCTTTTGGATCTGTCCAAAATCGAATCCGGGCTCATTAATCAAGAAAGAGAAGAGTTGAACCTGGAAGAATTGATCAAAGATCATGTAAGCCTTTACCGGGGTCAGGCAGATGAAAAATCCATTCATTTGAACTGGAAACCCATGGAAAAATCCTTCCAGATCATGGGAAACAGGATCAATATGGAAGAGGTTCTGTCCAACCTTATTTCCAATGCTATCCGGTATACCCCCAATGGGGGTAAAGTTGAGGTCTGGGCTGATGAAACAAGTGATTGTACCATGATCCATGTGGCCGATACGGGTTTGGGAATTTCCCTGGAAGCCCAGGAGAATATTTTTGAACGCTTTTATCGGGTGAAAAACGAAAAAACACGGTATATCAATGGAACAGGGCTTGGGCTTGCCATTGTGAAAAGTATTGTGGAGTCCCACCACGGCACCATCCATGTGGACTCCGTGGAGGACCAGGGAACCGAATTTACCGTCTGTCTGCCAAAGACCGCCTATAAAATTTAACCTAATCCTATAAACAAATGATTATTATGATTAAGCTGGTTGCTGAAAGTGACTGGCTTTTGTTTTGTCTTTATGCCGATTTTTCTCTTGTTATTGGGTGAAAAAAAACATATTCAACTAAAAAATGAAAAATTTTTAGTAAACAGGATTTTGTGTGGAAAAAAATATCAAAATAGAAAAGATGGAACGTCTGAACCTGATTTTGAATGCATTACGGGATGTCGGGCGCCTTCTATCTAGTGAAAATGACAGAAGAAAACTGATCAAGGGGATTTGTGATATTCTTGTGGAAAGAAGGGGGTATTACAATGCCTGGATCGGGCTGTTTGATGGGGAACAAAAAGTGGAACTGGTGGCAGATTCCGGTTTTAATTCCCGGTTTATAGCCATGAAGGAGCAGTTGGAAAAACAAAAATTTGTCCGGTGTATTCAGGGGACCATGGCCTCGGATCAGGTGTTTTCCGTCCATGATCCCATAAAAGAATGTACCGATTGTGTTCTGGCGCAAAACTACAGGGATCGTGGCGCCCTTGCCGTTCGACTTGCCTACGAAGAGATCAACTATGGATTCATGGTTCTGTCCACGCCCCGAAAATTGGCCATGGACGAGGCGGAAAAAACCATTATCAAGGAAGTGGCAGATGATATCGCAGTGGGGCTTTATCGCCTGGATCTGGAAAAGAAACGAGAACGAGCGGAACGGGCAACAAAGATAAGCCAAATCCGGTTTAAAACCCTGATTGAAAACTCCTTAAATTTTATTTCCATTATCCAGAACCATTCCATTGTATATAAGAATCCCGGGGTAAGAAAAATTCATACAATCATGGAGCAGGTGTTTGAGCCCCCTGAATTTTTAAATATTTATGCAGGAGACCGGGACCGGATAAAAGAAAAATATCAGAATCTTTTGGCCGATGGCATCACTCGGATTGAAGCGGATTTCAGATATTACCCGTCGGCGCAGAGTTCAGATGATGAAGCGCTCCGCTGGGCCCTGATCTCTGCCACGAAGATTGATTATCTGGGGGTTGAGTCGGTATTGACCAATATTATGGATGTCACCAACTCCATGGAGGTTCAGCAGTTTTTGAGGATTCAGGATAAGATGACCTCCCTGGGAAGGGTGACAGCCGGGATTGCCCATGAAATAAGGAATCCGTTATCGGGTATTTACATTTATTTAAAGGCCTTAAAAAAGATATACAACCAGATGGGGGATATCACCAAGGTTGTTTCCATCATTGATAAAATCGAACTTGCCTCCTGTAAAATCGAGTCCATAATCCAGCGGGTCATGGATTTTTCAAAACCGGGTCAACCCCAGTTTGTCATGACCGATCTGAATCATTATATCGATGAGGTTACCAAGCTGACCGCGGTCACCTTGAGAAAAATCGGGATCCATCTGGTCAAAGAACTGGATCCCGATATTCCCAAGTGTTTTGCCGAACCCCACCTGATTGAGCAGGTGATCTTAAATCTGGTTACCAATGCTGCCGAGGCAATGCGAGAGTTTGTAGGAGACAAGCAAATTTGTTTGTCAACAAAGGTTTCAGGAGATTTTATTGTCATTTGTGTGACAGATACAGGTCCCGGCATTCCCCTTTCCTGTCAGGCCAAAATCTTTGATCCCTTCTTTACCACAAAGACCAACAGCTCCGGTATCGGTCTGAGCATTTGCCACAGAATTATTCTGGACCACGGCGGCACCCTGAAATTAAAGTCATCCAAGAACAACGGGGCCCAATTTATCATCGAGTTGCCTCTGGATAAGCGCTCGGAAAAACAAAAAGGCCAAGTGAAATGATTCGGTATACTATTGCCATTGTGGATGATGAAGAGAGTATTCGGGATTCTCTGGACATAATTTTAGGAGATGAGTACACCATTTGTCTGTATGAAGATGCAGAATCCTTTGTTACGTCCATGGAAGAGGGACTGCCCGACGTGGTGCTCATGGATATCGGGTTGCCAGTGATGAGCGGGATTGATGCCCTTGAAATTTTAAAGGCAAAGGTGTCCAATATACCGGTGATAATGATCACGGCCTATGAGGATATCAATATGGTCATCACTTCCATGAAGCTTGGGGCCTTTGATTTTATTCTCAAGCCCATTAACCCGGATATTTTAGAATTGACCATTAAAAAGGCCGTTTCCTCCATTGCCCTTATCAAGGAAGTTCAGATACTCCAGGAAAAATGCCTCAAGGAAAACGAACCCTGTTTTATCGGGGAAAGCAAAAACATTGAAAACATCATGGATTTTATTAACATGGTATCCCAAAGTCGGGATACTCCTATCATGATCCTGGGGGAGACAGGTACCGGAAAAGAATTGATAGCCAAGGCCATCCATGCCAGAAGTCCAGTGTTTGAAGGGCCTTTTGTGGCGGTCAATTGTTCTGCTTTTCCCGAAGAGTTGATTGAATCTGAGTTGTTCGGGTATGAGCCCTATGCATTTTCCGGTGCAAAACCCCAGGGGAAAAAAGGATTCATTGAAGAGGCTGACCAGGGAACCCTGTTTCTGGATGAGGTGGCAGACTTGAGTCTGGCTGGCCAGGCCAAGCTTTTGAGATTTCTTGAAAATGGAGAATTCTACAAGGTGGGAGGAACCAAAAAATACAAGATTGCAACCCGGGTGGTATCTGCCACCAATAAAGACCTGGATCTGCTGGTGGAACAGGAAAAATTCAGAAAAGATCTTTATTTCAGGTTGTGTGTGGTAACGGCAAAAATACCTTCCTTAAATGACCGGCCCGATGATATTCTTCCCCTTGCCAAACATTTTCTCCATGAGTTTAATATAAAATTTGGTAAAAAATTGATAGGAATATCAGCCCAGGCCCAGGCACTACTGGAAGCGCACGAATTTACCGGCAATGTTAGGGAATTGAAAAACATTATCGAAAGAAGTGTGCTGGTGGCCAAGAACCAGCTGGTTTGTGTGGCGGAATTGGGGTTGTTATCCAATGAAGCAGACGACATTAATCCGGTTCCCATGGAATTAGCCCCGATCAAAAAAGCCCACCTGCCGGAAGAAGGGGTACATCTAAATGACCTTCTGTCCGGCATTGAGCGGGATTACATGGCGCTTGCCATGAAACAGGCCATGGGCAATGAGAGTCAGGCAGCCAAATTATTGAATATGAACCATCATACCTTTCGATACCGCTGGAAAAGAATGTCCCAACATTAAGGGGTTTCCTATAGTCCTATCTTAACGGGTTGCTTGACCACGGTGAGTAGCATTTTAAACCGGCTGGATGCAAAGACAGAATGGGACACATTGGCTGGCATGACCACCACCTGTCCTGTCGTGGCTTCAAGGGATTCTCCGTCAATGGTAATCCGGGCCTGGCCGTCCAGAACCTGAACCATGGCATCTCCCGGGGAGGTGTGGGCCGATATCTCTTCTCCCTTGTCAAAGGCAAAAAGCGTGATATTAACATGGGATTTGCTGGAAAGGGTTCGGCTGACCACCCGTCCTTCTTCATAGTCCACCAGTTCATTGATATTGACGGCTTGGGAAAAAGGGATGTTTTTGATCAGTTCGTTTTTATTGGTCATATTATTTTCTCCTTGATTGGGTTAATTTTTTTTTTCTGTTTGGATAGTATCTTAAAATTAGGTCATTGGAATTGATTCAGCTCAATTTTAAAAAAATCCCACACGGGATTTAGCTCACAGGTTGAATTGGATCTTTGCCCTGTCACACAAATATTGACCAATGGGGATGGCAGAGGTGGCTGCAGGCGACGGCGCATTGCACACATTGTCGCTTTTGTCGCCTTAATTTTGTGGCCGTTGTTCGTGATTGTCATGATGATTGGCCAGCACTCTGATCCGCAAACCTGGGGCGTTGATATCGGCGTTTTTTCGCGATTCATAATTGATCTCGGTGCATTCCCAGGAGA
>JAFLJU010000396.1 GCA_022712835.1 Desulfobacteraceae bacterium | reverse complement strand
ACATTGTCAGGTGTTTCAAGCCCTTCAAGATGGGCACCTGCGGTATTGGTGACAATGGCGATGTCCGGGCAGGCAATTTGGGAGAGCCGTGAGATTTCCCCTGGATGGTTCATGCCCATTTCGATGACTGCCCATTCATGGGCGTAGGAAAGATTCAGCAAAGACAGGGGTACGCCGATTTCATTGTTAAAATTGCCCTTGGTTGCCAGGGTGTTAAACCGGGTGTTAAATATTTCCTGGGTGATCTTCCGGGTGGTGGTTTTGCCATTGGATCCGGTAATGGCAATAAGCTTTACATCTGAACGAAGCCGGTTGTACCGGGCAAGGCGCCCAAGGGCTGTGAGGGTGTTGTCTGTTTCAAAAAACAGCACCTTACTTGATTTGATTTGATTTGCCTGGATTGGGGATAGGCTTGCCAAATATCCTTTCTCTACCACAAATCCTTGTATTCCTTTCTCCAAAAGAGTCGGGATAAAATCGTGCCCATCAAAGCTTTCTCCCTTCAATGCCAGGAAAACCTGGGTGGGATCAATGGTTCTGGAATCTGTATTGATGCGGGTGAATATTACATCGTCAGTTGTATTAATTATGGGCGTATCAATTACAGGTGTATTAATCCCAGGTTCTGTTGAAAGTGCCCGGACCAAATCATTTTTGCTCCATTTGATGGGGTCAAACCGTTTTTCAAATTTTTCACAGGCATGGATCAACTCTTCTGTGTCATCAAAGTGGATGGTGCCCGCATTGGTGATTTGATAGGTTTCATGACCCTTGCCTGCTGCCACAATAATATCCGAAGGCCGGGATATCATGATCGCTAATTCCAGGGCGGTTTTCCGGTCAACTTCTTTGAAATATCCTTTTCTTTCAGGATGGGTGAAAAGGGTATCCCGATCCAGTCCAACAATCCCGTCGGCCTGGATCCCGTCGGCCCGGATGCCGTCTATGATCTCCTGGACAATGGAATCCGGGGATTCGTGTCTGGGGTTGTCCGAGGTGACAATGGCCACATCGCTGTATTTACAGGCAATTTTTCCCATGAGGGGCCGTTTGGTCCGGTCCCTGTCTCCGCCGCATCCAAATACGGTGATCACCCGTGCCGGTGCCCGCTGTGCCAGGGTGGAAAGGATGGATTCAAGGGCATCTGGCGTATGGGCATAGTCCACAAACAGATAGCGGTTGAGCCGGTTTGTGACTTTTTCCAACCTGCCCGGCACATGGGTGAGGGATTCAATCCCCTGTTGAATTTTTCCAATGTCAATGCCGATGGCAAGAGCAGCTCCTGCCGCACATAAAATATTTTCAAGATTAAAGGTGCCGGTGAGACACGTTTTGAGGGAAATTGGGTTTCCCGCCAGGGTAATGGTACCGGACAGTCCATTAATATCATCTGAAATATTTAAGGTAGATATGTCTGCCGCCCTGTTGTGGCTTACCAGAAATTTGGGATATGAAAGATAGCTGGCCAGGTGTTTCCCCCAGTCATTATCTATGTTAATTACCGCAGGTGCGATTCCACTTGCGCTGTTGGGACCTAAAAAATCGGTAAAAAAGCGAGACTTACACTGAAAATACGCTTCCATGGTTTGATGGTAATCCAGGTGGTCCTGGGTCAGGTTGGTATAGACCCCGGCATCAAATTCACAGCCATCCACCCGGTGCTGATCCAGACCGTGGGAGGAAACCTCCATGATGACGTGGGTGACCCCTGCCTGTTTCATCTGGAACAGCGTTTTTTGTAATTGGATAGCATCCGGGGTGGTGATGGGATTGTCAACCGTTGTCCCCTTGTACCGGATGTTGACCGTTCCAATCACCCCTGTGCAAAACCCGCAGGCATTAAAAATGCTTTCCAGTATCCAGGTGATGGTGGTCTTTCCGTTTGTTCCGGTAACGCCTACCAGTCTCATCTCCTTGGACGGCCTGCCATAAAAATTGGCTGCCACAATGGCAGTGGCTTTTCTGGAGTCCTTTACAAGGATAATATTGCTGTAATTATCAGGGTTCGAAGGATCGGGATGGGTTTGAGCGATGACGGCAACAGCCCCGTTTGAAATGGCCTGGTCAATGTAATCATGGCCATCTGCTGTGTATCCCTTGACGGCCAGGAAAAGTCCGCCGGGCACAACATCCTGGGCCCGTGAACTGATGGCGCTGATCTCAAGTTCTCCCAAGGATTCAGGAACCAAGTTAGGGGCGCGTTTCATGCCACAGCCGGTCTCAGGCGCTAGCTCACGCTCTATCTTGCATCCTATCTCGCATCCATTTATCAGTGCAGACAGCTTCAATTTTTCTCTCCCTTTGTCACCGCAGCGATCATGGGGGTTGCTCTTTCCGGGGCAATATTCAGGTAGCTAAATGACTTGGCCATGATGGCTTTAAATGCCGGGGCCGCCACGTCTCCGCCATAATACTGTTTTGTGGGCTCATCTATCACCACAAGGATGGCAAGCTCTGGATTTTCCTGGGGAGCAAATCCGGCAAAGGCAGAAATATACTTGTGTTTTGAATAACCGCGGTTGCCCTTGCGGGCCTTTTGGGCGGTGCTTGTTTTTCCGCAAACGGCATAGCCTTCCATGGCAGCCTTTGTTCCGGTTCCTTCCTCCTGGACCACCATGTTCATCATCACTTTTATCTGGGCCGCTGTTTTCGGAGAAACTGCCTGGCGTAGCTGTGTGGGCTCAAACACCTGGAGATCTTTGCCCTCTTTGGAGATGATTTTTTTAATCAGCATGGGTTTCATCAGTCGGCCGCCATTGGCAATGGCTGAAATCCCTGAAATTAGCTGAATCGCTGAGACCGAGATGCCCTGGCCAAAGGAGATGGCGCTGGCATCAATTTTTGACCAGCGTTCATGGGGAAGCAGGGTCCCATTGGTTTCCCCTGGGCAGCCAACGCCTGTCTTTTTGCCAAATCCAAAAGTGGTCAAATAATCGTGGAGGGTTTTCATCCCAATGGTTTCTGAAATTTTGGTTGCGCCGATGTTACTGGAAAATTTGACAATCTGGTTCAGGGTGAGCCATTCTCTGGGGTGGGTATCATGGATGGTGTATTTTCCAATGCGGTATTCACCGTTTTCACAAAAGAAAATGGATTTTGGCGTAAATCCCTTGTCAAGGGCCGCTGCCACCGTGAAAACTTTTAGGACAGAGCCCGGTTCAAAGGCATCAGTGAGGGCCCGGTTTCGGTATGCATCCTTGCTGAAAGCTCGATAGTTGTTGGGGTTGAATCCCGGATAATGGGCAATGGCCAGCAATTCTCCTGTGGCAGGTTTCATGACAAGGGCCATGCCGGACATGGCCCGGTGCGCTTTGACGGTTTGTTCAAGGGTTCTTTCCGAAAGGAATTGGATTTTTTTGTCGATGGTGAGCACAAGGGAATTCCCCTTTAACTCGCTCCGGCGTTTTTTGTTGATATTTAATACTCTGCCAGCACCATCCCTTTTGATTTTGATTTTGACACTATCCCCTTCAAGAACGGCATTGTATTTGAACTCAAGACCTTCCAGGCCGGAATTGTTTTTCCCTGTGAATCCAATGACCTGGGCGGCTAGCGCGCGATTGGGATAAAACCGTTTGGAATCATTCTCAAGATAGATCCCCGGCGTATTTAATGCACGGATTTGATTGGCTTGGGTCGGGGATATCTTGCTGGCAATCGTGACAAACCGCCGCTTCTGGGACAGCTTTCTCTTTATCGGTGTGGGATTTGTTTTTAAAATTTTTGCAAGGGCGCTGGCGGTCTTTCTCGGATTTGTTATTCGGGTCGGGTCTGCCGTGATGTTCGGGGCATCAATGCTGGTCCCCAGCTCATTTAATTGTCTGTCCAGAATTTGGCCTCTTTCCCCTTTGAGGGTCAGATATTTGGAATAGCTTTGTTCTGCTTTTTCGGTCAGGCCCCTGGCTTTGAAAACTTGAACCTGAAAGGATTTGGCTCCCAGAAGACAAATACATCCCACCATCAGGATCTGGACCACAAGAATCCGTCGGGTGAGTCGTTTTTTTTGATTTTTCTCCATTATCGATCCTCTCCAGAAAGATAAATGG
>JAFLJU010000259.1 GCA_022712835.1 Desulfobacteraceae bacterium | reverse complement strand
CCTTGTTCAAATTCGTTCAGCTCGGAGATCAGGATGGCCTTGCGCATCTGGTAGTTGGTCATGCCGTTGAACAACAGACTTTTTTCCAGAACCTGGTGGTGCATTTTCAGGGCCAGGATCTGGTAAAGGCCAACTAATCGCACCCGGGACATGATGATGGGGGTAATCAAAAGATTGGCAAAGAGGGCAAAAATCATGGTGGCAGCAGACAAGGCGCCAAACTGTGCAATGATGGCAAAGTTGGAGAACAACAGGATGCTAAATCCCAATGCAAGGGCGATGCTGGTGATGACCAGGGGGGGGGCTTCCTCCCTGACCGTTGTCAGAACAGCGGTTTCATAATCCGAGGTTCGTCTGCACAGTTCATTGTACCGTGAAAACAGGTGGAGGGTACCGTCAACGGCAATGCCAATGGAGATCACGGCGACCATAATTGTTGCCGGGTTCAGGGGGATTTGTAAAAACCCCATTGTCCCGAACATTAGAATAACCGGTATCAGGCTGGGAATCAGGGCGATGATCCCGCCCTTAAGGGAAGTGAACATGATGGAGGTGATGATAAAAATGATGGACAAAAGAATGATAAGCGATTTCACCTGTGCCGTGATGAGGTCTTCAGCAGCGCCATTGATCATCAGATTTTCCCCCACAATATGGGCGGTTATCCCGGGGCCTGCAATCCGGGGGACCACCTCTTTGAGTTCCTGGATATATCGGTTTAACAGGCTGGAATCACTGATGTGATGACGAACAACAATACAGGCGCGGCTCATGTCATGGCTCACATAGTTTTTTAGATCCCGGCGGTGGAAAAAAAGAAGGTATTGGGCTACCAGGTTTGCCCTGTCAGGCACCGTATAGTATTCCTGGTTTCCCCCATGAAATTCCCGGTTCACAAGGGATAGATGATCAGCAAGGGATATAGAACTGTCAAACACCCCCTGTTTTTTTATGAAATCCTGGATGGTGGTCAGCTGTTTAATATTTTCGGGCAGCAAAAAGGCCTTGTCCCGGGTTGAGGTCAGACTGATGTAAAAAAAATTCATGCCGGCCAGGTTCTGGTGGAGTGTCCGGGCATCTGTCACCAGGGGTTGATTCTTTTTAAAATAGGACAATGGATCATTGGTCACATATAATTTTGAACATTCATAACCAAAGACGGCGCAGAGCATCGCCGTTATTCCCAGAATGGAGAGGGCAAACCTTCGATTGGTCGCTCCGAACAATTTAATAAAAACAGCCGGCAGGCCAATGGCGGTTTTGTTCCCGTAACCCTTTACCTGACGGGGGCCTAACCAGGAGAAAATCATGGGAACAAATAGCCAGTTGATCATCCCATTGGCAAGAATTGCAATGGTGGCTGAGATGGCAAAACTCTGGATGATGCCGATACTGCTGAACATGTTGCTGGCAAACCCCATTGCCGTGGTCAGAACCGTAAGGATCAGGGGGACACCCATGTGTTTCATCATAAACCTTGTGGCAAAGGGGCGGTGATTATCTATTGTCCTGGTGACCCCTTGAAAATAAGAGATCATCATATGGGTATCTTCGGCGGAACCGATGATGATGATTAGAGTGGGCAGCATGGCCGTTAAAATGTTGAGGGGGATGTTTGTCCACCCCATGATTCCCAAGGTCCACACGAGGCTCAGTCCCGAGGTTATAAGGGGAACAATGGCAGCAAATCCACTGCCCAGGAAAAAAAATATGCCGGCTGCCAGTGCAATGGCGGATAAGGGGCCCAGCAATTTGAGATCATCAAAGAGAAGGGTTTTCATGGTTGCATTTATTCTGGAAGATCCCACCTGAAAAATCTCCTGGAATGCAGAATGGAAGGGGGCGATGGTCGTTTCCAATGCCTGGTTTATCTGGGAGTAGGATGCTTTTTTATCAAGGCTGTCATGGAATGACACCACAATGCCCAGGGCCGTCCCGTCCCGGGAGATTAAGGTGTCCACAAGAATCGGATTAGAAAGAGCATCCGCTCTTGCCTGGTCGATGGTTGAAAGGGTTTCAGCTGCGCGCTTCAAAATAATTCTGGAATCAATTTCTCCCTTGGATCCCCGGATGCTGCGCAGGGTGAAAAGGTCATCCACCTGTTTTACACAATCCAGTTCTTTCAGAGCAAAATGCAATTTTTCCAGTGCGGAAAGCTTCTCCTTTGACCAGAGATCTTTATCCTTTACATATACGATGGATCGATTGTCGGAACCAAATTCCCGGACAATTTGCTCATAGATGCGTCTATCCGGATGGGAATCGGGCATGAGGCTGCCAAATCCAGTGTCCACATTCAGGCGGGGCAACCCCAATCCGGTGATACAGGTAACCATTGCCAGAAACAGAACGGTGGCCAATCGGTGGTTTGCGCCCAACATGAAAAATCGGATAAACATAATCAATTTCCTATACTGTTATGGGTCCTGCCAGCCTGACTTGTGGGCGGACTTGTGGACGAACTTTCGGTGGAAGGTGCCGAGGGGTTTTTGGCATCGATTTTCCGGGTTTCTTTCGGATAGGTTTCCTGGAGCCAGGAATCGGTAAACACCTCAGGTGGTACATAGTCCTGGGATAAAATGCGTCGATCAATTTTTATTAATGTGGTGTGCTGATCCCGGATATTTTCCATTAAGAGCATATTGCCCAGCCACATGTCCTTGTCGATTTGTTTCAGGTCGTGGTGGGTTAGTCGTTTGACCAGCCGGTGGCCATGGTCAAAAAAATCGGTGCGCACGATAAAAAAATTATCCTGCCGGATATAGTGTCTGCGAATGCTGTAAGCTGCCGGGTTGCTCTTTTTCACTTTTGGAGATGTAACAGGAGGCGCAATAAGGTAAGACGCTTCAACAACAAAATAATCGTCCGTCTTCTGTTTGGATACAGGGTGGTTAGCCTTTCGTGTATAGATAACATCCGATTTTGTCTCCACCAACTCTTCAATGGAAAAATCAGTCCCCATAAAATCACGGCCATTGGTTTTTTTAAGATCGGATGAAATTGCTTCTCCCAAGGCTGGCAGATAAATGCGGCTTTGCACAACCCCTTTGGGGCTTCGGGTGATTCCCAGGGCAACCCCCTTGATCTCCTTTGGATTGTCGAAAACCAAAAGATATTTAAGGGTTCCATCGGTTTCCACCCTGGAGAACCGGCGTAATTTTTTGACATCTTTGTTGCCCTTATTGTCCGTAAGAATCAGGGTTTGCTCTTCATATATATAGGGAAATAACAGGTGGCGTTTGAACACCTGATCCATGATATCAGATCCGGTCAACCCCTTTTTGATTTTGTTCTCATTTTGTTTGCTGTTTTTTTGTCCCGCCAGGGCAGGGGAGACAATTCCATGAAACAACAGAAAGCCTAGGCCAAAAATGCAAGACAACACAACGGCGGTCCTTTTTTTGCCATTTTGGCTTTTGCTGTTATGCCTGGAAAAAATCATTGACCAGGGGGTCCCATGGTCTGGTCCTGAATCTCCCGGGCCATGATATGAGAAAAATCACCCAATAGGTTGCCCATGGCTAAAACAATTGCATCGAAATCCGATCCTTCACCCGGCACCTGTTTTTTAATCTCTCTTTTAATCTCTGTCATCCGGGTGGTGAGGGTTTTGCCACCCTTCCCCCGGGCGAGCCGCCACTGGGCCGAAAATTTGACCTGGCCCTTGTCATCCGCCTCAAATTGCATCACCTCCACATTAACACGGATATCCGGGGGGGGGGATGGTCTAAATGGGGGTATGGTAACATTGGGGGTGGCAAGTAGCCGGGATATGTTTTGGGCAAGTACCCGGGTCATGTTTTTACGAAGATTTCCTCCCCATTGGTGGTATTCTGCCATGGTCAGTTGGTTCTGGTGGCTTCTGGTAATGATCTGGGGTTTTTCAAGGTATTGGGGCAGACGAAAGGAGGCGATCTCCACGGATAAAAGGGGCCGCTTTTCCATCCCATTGACAAGGGGAGCTTTATATTCAACCGGGTTCAGAACATAGAGTTTGGTGGGGGTGATCGGATTTATACCGAAGCAACCGGACAAGAGAGTGGTTGTCAAGATGAACAGTGTGATAAAGGACCGTGAAATAAAGAGTTTCAAACATAAACGCAACATCATTTTTCTCCTGGAGCTGATTTGCCAAAAATGATGGCATTGGGATTTCTTTCCAACATATCTACCAGTACACGGATGGAACGGGCCATCTCACTAAGGTCGGTAGTTAATTCAATAAATTTGTACTGGAGGGGAGAATTGGCATCAAGGACCTCATCCATCAGCCCCAATGTGGTCTGGGCGTTTTTCAGAGTCTCATGACCCGCTCCCAGGGCATTTTCCAAATTTATGGCAATGGGTTCAATCCGCTGGTCCAGTTTGCTCAAAATTTGTTTCAATAAGGTCATTGACTCTTTAAGTTCGGTCACGGCCTCTGCAATCTCCCGGTTGTTGGTCAGCCTGCTCGCGCCTTCAAGGGTCGTTATGAGTTCGGAGCTGATTTTTTCCATGTCCAGTTTTTCCATATTGGCAAGGATTTTTTTAACAGAGGCGGTCATTTGTTCCAGGTCGGCAGGGATGGTGGGCAGTTCCGGAAAGGGACTTTGTGTATTCACTAGTCTGACCGGGGTCCCGGGATACATGTCAAGCCCGATAAATAATTGGCCGGTGAGCAGGTTGCCGGTTTGAAGCTTTGCCCTGAGTCCATGTGCAATAAGGGTGTCAAAGGTCTCAAAAGGCGCGGCAATTTTGTTTTGATCTTCTGAAATGAAACGGCCGGGTTCTATTTCCACCAGTACTGGGATTCTAAAGGAGGCCTTTTGGCTGTCAAATTTTAATCGGATCTGCTTTACACGTCCGACCTTTATTCCCCGAAATTCCACAGGAGCCCCTTCTTTGAGTCCCCTTACAGATCCGTCAAAGGAGAGAATACAGGTGATCTTTTTAATAAATGACGCGTCATCGATGGCCTTGTAATTGTCAAAAAGGGTGAAGGCAAGGCCCTCCACATGTTCTTTGACCTGTTCCAGGGTATCCGGGGTTTCAAATGCCACTCCGCCGTAGAGAAGGGATGCCAGGGACTCCGAGTGCAGATTGATTCCTTCCGTGTCCATGGTAAGATCGATCCCGCTGACATTCCAGAACCGGGTATTGCTTTTGATCAGGTCATTGTAGGGGGCCTTGACAAAGGCATGGATAAAAATGCTTTTCCGGTCATTGCCCAGCTCCCACCCAAGGATTTCTCCGGCTAAGATCCCCTGGTAGTAAATGGGAGATCCTGTGTCGATGGAACTAAGTTTGTGGGTTAGCAGCATGATTTCTGTCCCGGCGACGTCGGCATTGACCACGGGTGGTTTATCAAGCCCTTTAAAATTTTCTTGTATGGTGCCCTGTCCCGGCTCTATCTCAATATAAGATCCGGAAAACAGGGTGCTTAAGCCCGAGGCACCCCGCAGGGTAAGGTTGGGCTTTACTACCCAGAATCGGGCCCCCCTTCCTAAAAATTTTTCGGTCCCCTTTGCCATGGACGCCTTGAGAATCACATCTGAAAAATCCTGGCTGAAATTTACCGAGTGCACTACGCCGATGTCGATATCTTTGTATTTGATTTTGGTTTTTCCGGCCTCAATGCCCTCGGCGGTTTTAAAGGTGATCTCTATCTGGGGGCCTTTTTCCGAGAGGGTTTTGAAAATAAGCCATCCGCCGATCAGGGCGGTGATGATGGGAATCAGCCATACCAAGGATATCCCGGAGCTCTTTTTGAGTGTCGGTGCAGGTGGTCCATATTCAGTCTGGGAATCTATCATTTTAACCTTTCTGCGTTATCCCAGATTAATCTGGGGTCAAAGCTATGTGCCGCGAACATGGTAATCACCACCACGGCACCGAAAAAAATTACGCCAATGCCGGGCGTAATGGTTGACAGGGCACCCAGGTTAACCAATCCGGCAAGAATGGAAACCACATAAATATCCACCATGGACCAGGCCCCCACAACTTCCGTCACCCTGAACAAAAGGGTTCGGTCCCGGGAACGCCAGGCGCTTTTTCGCTGAATCGAAATCAGCAAAAAGGAGAGGATGATTAATTTTAAAACAGGCACAATGATGCTGGCAAAAAAAATGATCAGGGCCAGTACCCACATGCCGCTTTCGATCAAGTGAACAACCCCTCCTAAAATGGTAGAGGGATACCCATGTCCAAATTGAATGACGGTCATGACCGGGTAAATATTGGCGGGGATAAATAGCAT
>JAFLJU010000693.1 GCA_022712835.1 Desulfobacteraceae bacterium | reverse complement strand
GGGGTTCATTTAACGATTCATGGATGCCATAATTTCTTTTCTTGCATAAAAGAGGCGTGAACGGACAGTCCCCTTCCCTATCTTCAAGGTCTGGGAAATTTCTTCATAGGAGAGCCCTTCAAGGGCACTCAGTACAAAGACCAGACGATGTTTTTCCGAAAGTGTGTGTATGGCCATGATCAGATTGATTTCAAACTCTTTTTCCTCCAGAATTGATCCCGGGGTGGATCTGTCTTTTTCAGTTCCATAAAGCAGGTGTTCATTTTCCGGTCCCAGGGAGGTATGGTGCCATTTAAACCGTCGTTTCCACTTTCTTTTCCAGTTCAAGCAGGCATTGAGGGTGATTTTTCTTAACCACCCCCAAAGCCCGGCTTCTCCCCGGAATTCATGGATGTGCTTAAATGCGCTGACAAACACATCCTGAACCACTTCCCGACTTTCTTCCATATCCAGGGTAATACCGTAGGCAATTTTTAGGAGCCGGTCCTGGTAACGGGTTACCAGGTGGTGGTATGCCCATTGCTGGCCTTTTTTAAGCCGCTCAATAAGCTCCTGCTCTTCAACAATGGGATCCTTTGATTTGTTCACAATCCGCCATTATGATGTGGTTGAAATTAGCGAGCGACCCATACCTTTTGTGTTTGCCAATGGCCGTCCCTGACCCGGACTTTTTGATATCGGCCATTAACCCAGTTGCCTCTTTTCGTGTAGTGACCGGGATTCCATCTTTTTTTTGGTCTGTCTGCAATCCATACCTTCTGGATTTCCCAATGTCCTCTGGGACCCCAGTCATATCTTGCATGTTGCCGTTGGTTGCGGTTATTATAATGCCTTTTGTGTCTGGGATAATCAAGGGAAGGTTGATGCCCCAGGTTCATGCCATGAATAATAGCGGTCCCGATAAGGGCAACCCCGGTTCCCAGAACAAATCCTTCAATGGTATGTCTTCTGGCAGCACCGGCATTGGCAACTGCCGTTGAAAAACAGGCAAGAATCACCAGAGTGAGTGTCAGGGCTGATATTTTTTTCATGTGTTCCTCCATCTTAAGTATTAATAAAACTGCAATTAAAGGTGTTTGCAGGTAATGTTAATAGGAAGACACCGGGAAAACAGAAATGTTCAAAAAAAAAATGGAAAAAACGAAAAAACTGAAAAAAAAATAGTTATCCGCCAATGGAGGTCATATGGCTGATGGGTATGTTTTGGGCAGGGTCATTGAGGGAGTGAAATAATGGTTTGTGGGTCAAGGCGGATTCTATAATGGATTTTAATTCCGGGTCCGAGGCTCCGGCGCGCAAGGGGATTAGAATATCTTGTTCATAATTGTTCAAAAGACAGGGGCGAAGGGTTCCCCGTGAGGTGAGCCGCAGCCGGTTGCATTCAGAGCAGAAATGGGAGGAAATGGGGGTGATAAATCCCACCACCCCTTTGGCATTGGCCAGTTTGAATTTTTTGGCAGGGCCGTCATTGTCTTTTCTGTCCATGGGTATCAGAGGGCCTAAGCTTGCTTCAATTTTACCTTGTATCTCTTGGGTTAGTATCTGCTGTCGTTTTTCAACATCCGAGTCTCCCATGGGCATATATTCGATAAACCGGATATGAAAGGGGTATTTCAGGGTGAGGCTAGCAATGGCTTCAATCTCATCGTCGTTAAAATCCCTGAGGGCCACTGCATTTATTTTAATGGGGGAAATGCCAAGGGTATGGGCTGCCATGATGGAATCCCATACCCTATGGAACCTATCCCTGCCGGTGATGGCTGCAAATTTAACCGGATCAAGGGTATCTAAGCTGAAATTTAACCGGCGTATCCCCATCTGGATCAGCTGTTTTATTTTGTCTTGGGTTAAAAGGGCGCCATTGGTGGTAATGGAAACGTCCTCTAGAGCATCCAGTTGACACAATTGTTCCAGAAAAGAGAAGATCCCTTTTCTGACAAAGGGCTCTCCCCCGGTGATTCTTACCTTGGTTATTCCCATCTCACAGGCAAGACGGGTAATCCGTAATATTTCTTCATACCGCGCAATCTTTTCATGTGCAATGACGGTTAACGGAGAAGAAGGCACACAGTACCGGCACCTGAAATTGCACCGGTCTGTGACAGATATCCGCAGGTAATTGATCGCTCGATTCCCGGCAATCATGATTTATTGTTTCTCATAATAGGATAGCAGTCCAGCCACAAGGCCGGGAATGGTAAAGGGATCGGCTTCCAGATCCGGTTCAACCCCAAGGGATCTTGCCGTGTCCGAGGTAATGGGGCCGATACTGGCAATGGTCACCCCTTTTAACAACTCGGCAGCATCCCGGGATTCCAGCAAAGACATGAAATTTGTGACCGTGGAGGAACTGGTAAAGGTCACTGCATCAATCTGCTTGTCCGTGAGCAGGGAAATCAACCTTTCCTTGTCATCATCGCTCAGGATGGTTTCATAGGCAGTTACTTCATCCACAACAGCCCCCATTTTGCTCAGCTCTTCGGGTAAAATGGTTCTGGCCACCTTTGCCCGGGGGAGCAATACTTTTTTACCCTGCATGTCCATACTTGAAAAGGCATCCACCACCGATTCCGCCCGGTATGTTTCGGGCAGGATGTCACTGATGATACCGTAGTCGGCCAGCCGTTTTTTTGTCACCGGCCCAATGCAGGCAAATTTCAAGTGGCCCAGGGCCCTGACATCTTTGCCCATGTCAAAGAGGGTATCAAAGAAAAATTTAACACCGTTGACACTGGTCAATACCAGCCAGTCATAGTCCTTCAGGTGATCAATAGCTGTTTTGAGGGGAGCCGTATCTGCAGACGGAATGATCTGGATGGTGGGGATTTGAAGGCATTGGGCGCCAAGCTTTGTCAGTTGGGAGACAAGACCGCTGGCCTGGGCCCGGGCCCGGGTGATGACAATGCGTTTGCCGAACAAAGGCTTTTTGTCGAACCAGGCAAGTTCCTCCCGAAGGGAGACCACCTGGCCCACTACAATGATGGCTGGTGATTTCAGTCCGGCTTTTTTTACCACGTCCACAATGGTCTCAAGGGTGCCGGTTACGGTCTGCTGCTGGCTGGTGGTTCCCCAACGAACAAGGGCCACCGGGGTGTCTGCGGGTTTGCCGTTTGCCACCAGATTTTTGACAATATTTCCCAGGTTCTTAACCCCCATGAGAAAAACCAGGGTGGCATTGGATTTGGCAAATATATCCCATTGCATGCTCGAATCTTTTTTATCGGGATTCTCATGGCCGGTGATAAAGGATACAAAGGAGGTATGATCCCTGTGGGTAATGGGAATTCCGGCATAGGCCGGGGCGGAAATGGCCGAGGTGACCCCCGGGATCACTTCATATTGGACCCCGTGTTTCAGTAGAAGCTGGGCCTCTTCTCCCCCCCGTCCAAAGACAAAGGGATCCCCACCTTTTAGCCGGGCAACGGAAAGTCCTTGTTTTGCCTTGTCCACCAGCAATAAATTGATCTTATCCTGGGTCAGGGTGTGGTCTCCCCCTTTTTTGCCCACGTAAATAATTTCGGCCTCTTTCCTGGCATATTCCAGCAGAAAGGGAGACGCCAGGTAGTCATAGACCACCACATCGGCGGATTCAATACATTCTTTTGCTCGTATGGTTAGAAGACCCGGGTCACCGGGGCCTGCGCCAATCAGATATACCGTGCCTGTTTTATCAGTCATTTGAGTTCAAACTCTCCAAAATTTGTTTTCCGCCATTTTCAAGCAATTGATTTGCAAGCTTTTGACCCAGTTCTATAATTGTATTTATCGGGGAGGCAACGGGACAGGTGAGCTGGCGTTTGATGACTTCCCGCCCGTCTTCCGAGGCCACCAATGCGGTCAGGGTTACCAGGTTGTCCTTGATCTGAGCATAACAGGCCACCGGGATATGGCAGGATCCTTCGATTTGTTTGAGAAATGCCCGCTCTCCGGTGACGCAGAACCGTGTGGGGCCATGGTCCAACCCTTCCATGACAGGGGCGATGTCCCTATCATTTTCCCGGGTTTCAATGCACAGCGCCCCTTGACCCACTGCCGGAACCATGAGGGTCTCATCCAGGTATTGGGTGATTTCCTTTTCCTGGCCCAACCGCTGAAGGCCGGCAGCTGCCAGCACAATGGCGTCGTATTCGCCTGATTTGAGTTTTTTAATCCGGGTATCCAGATTGCCCCTGATGGAAATGATTTCAAGGTCTGGCCGGGCCGCTTTCAGCTGGGAGCCCCGTCGAAGACTGGAGGTGCCGATCCGGGCATTTACAGGGTAATCGACCAGCAGTTTGTTGTCCCGGGAAATCATCACATCAAAGGGGTTTGCCCTTTCGGGTATGGCACCGATGATAAGTCCTTCCGGTAGTTCTCCCGGCATATCTTTCATGCTGTGGACGGCAATGTCGATTTCATTGTTTGACAGGGCCATTTCAATTTCTTTGACAAACAGCCCTTTTCCCCCCACCAGTGCCAGGGGACGATCGGTGATCCGGTCTCCCTTGGTGGAAATGGTGATAATTTCAACCGTTAGTTTTGGAAAAAGCGTCTCAATACAGGATTTGACATGATGGGCCTGCCACAGGGCAAGCTGGCTTGCCCGTGTGCCGATGCGGATACTCTTTCCCATTATCCCATCCCGCAGGAACCGCAGCTGGCGGAGGAGCAGCTGCCGCAGCCTGAAGCGCCAGCTGATGAGGTCACCTGGGGAGCGCCGCCAGCTCCGGTGGATTTGGACACAAATCCGCAGGTGGACATGAGTCGGGACAGATCCTGGCTGTCGCAGCCAGGACATTGGGGGGTAAAGCTCCCCATGACAAGGGTTTCAAAATTTTTTTTGCAGGCATTGCATTTATATTCGTAAATTGGCATTCTTTTATAACCTCAAATCTTATAATTTTAATAAACAAACTAATATATGGATTAATGGATTATTTTCAAGTCAGTAGCCGGGGTTTTTTATCGGTTTTTCACAGGGATTCAATTACACCGGCTGCAATAAGGGGGATGAGGATTTCATGGTGACCCACAATGGCGTAGCCTTTACCCTTGCCAAGGGTGGGCCGGTTGACCACATTGGTCATGGGGCGGTAGTGGCGGATAAAATCCAGATTGACCGTGGTAAACGCGTCCAGGCGGTGGCCGATATTCCGAACCAGGGTAAGCGCCTTTAAAAAAACCTCGGGCATGATCACAGCGGACCCGGCATTTATGAACACCCCGTTTTCAAGATCAGAAACTTGGGTGGCAAACCGTTTGAAATCCCTGAGGGAGGCATTGCCGCATGCCCCGGCATTAAAGTCCGGGTGCATGTGAATGATATCGGTACCAATGGCCACGTGCACGGTAACCGGGATATTTAACTTTGCCCCCATGGCATTGAGGCTTAGATGTTTATGGGGAAGATTTTCGGCCAGGATCATTTCGCCCACTGCTAGGCCGAGTCCTATGGATTGTTTCTCCGCCGTTTCAATGGCCTGATTTAACAGATCCGATGTCTCTTTGGCCATGCCGAAACTGCCGTCTCCAAGGCTTGCAGCCACGTCTTCAGAGGTTCTTCCGGTCAGGGCAACTTCCAGATCATGGATGATGCCGGACCCGTTCATGGAAATCATGGTCAGAATTTTTTTTTCCATCAAATCAATGAGCACAGGATTCATTCCTGTTTTGATGACATGGCCACCCATGGCAAAACAGACCTGGCGTTTGTTTCGAGCGGCCAGGGCGATGGCCTGGATGACCGCCCGAATATCCTTGCCTGCCAGGATGCCGGGCAGGGAGGCGATAAAGTCTGACAAACCGCCGCCTTTTGTCCAGACGGTGGTGAAATCATCTTTGCTGACCAGAGATTTTCTATCCTTGATGGGATAGGTTTTCAGTCGGCTGAAATCAAGAGGGGTATCAGGGGAGTTCATTTAAAAAAAAGCCTTTCTGTTAAATCGCATAAAATATGGGCCAACAGGATATGAACCTCCTGAATCCGGGCGGTGGTTTCTGAGTTTACGCAAAAAGGAATATCGGCTATTTCTTTTAGTGCTCCCTTGTTTCCGGAGAATCCGATGACCGTAAGTCCCATTTGTTTGGCTTCAAGGGCAGCTTTTATGACATTGGGAGAGTTCCCGCTGGTGGTAATTCCCAGGGCAATATCCCCTTTTTTCCCCAGAGCCTGGATCTGTTTTGAAAAAATTTGTTCAAAGGAATAATCATTTCCAATGCTGGTGATGATGGAGGTGTCACAGGTCAGGGCAATGGCGGCAAGGGGATGTCTTTCCATTTGAAACCGGTTTACAAATTCAGCGGCAATGTGCTGGCAATCGGCAGCGCTGCCGCCGTTTCCAAACAAAAGAATCTTTCTGCCATTTTTCAGGGCGGTGACCAGGGTATGGGCACAGGATTCAATGGCGGTGCTGTTGGTGTCAAAAAAAAGTTGTTTTGTCTGTATGCTCTCTTCAACCGATTGTTGAATGATCTTGTTCATGGGATTACCTTTGATTATGCAGATTTAATGGTGTTGGTTGGGTTCGCTTCCAAGGCATCGCAGATTTCCTGGATCTGTTTTAAGCGGTTTTGGAACAAGGGGTTGGGTTCCAGGGCCACACTTTTATTGGCAAAGGAGAGGGCTATTTTTAGATTTTTTTCCTGGAGGGCCATGGCCA
>JAFLJU010000401.1 GCA_022712835.1 Desulfobacteraceae bacterium | reverse complement strand
TTAAATGGGAAAATGGGCCGGGCCATTGAAAGCCCTGTCTACGCCGCCTTGATATCCTTTGCCGTGGGAACTCTGGTTCTTTTTGGTTATGCCCTTGCCACCCGGGTAGAGTTCACAAATATCCGCCAGGCCGCACATACCCACTGGTCGGTATGGTCTGCAGGCTTCCTCGGTGCTTTTTATGTCACGGCGGCCATCATCTTAACCCCAAAATTGGGCGCGGCCCTGACCTTTGGCCTTGTTGTGGCAGGACAGCTTGTAATGGCCGTACTCATGGATCATTTCGGCCTTCTGGGAGTATCAGTTCACCCCCTTAGCTGGCAACGACTTGCCGGAATTGCACTGATTACGGCAGGGGTGGTTGTGATCAGAAAATTCTAACGGGGACTTTTTACCACACCGGACAATAACGAAATGGGACCCCAGGCAAAAAAGGACGCCCGCTTTATTCTTCATGAAAAACCCATGAACGTATGGTTGTACTGAAAACCCAAGATTGATCTGGATTTATAAAGGGGACCTTAAGACCCCCTTCATGTTATCTTCACAGGTTGTGTTGACTGTTTCTATAATCTCAAACATAAGACCTGAGGTTTCAAATTCGGCTATGGCAAAATTCACCAATTCCAGAGTCTTTTTCCAGGAAGGTTTCCTCTTGGCAATCGCATAATACAAATGGTTATACCCGATCACAGGCTGAACCATTTCTATACTCTGAAGTATTTTGGTTTTCTCACTTTGGTTCAGCATTCCATTAACAATGCTAAACCGGATCACCCCAGGATCTCCGATAATTAAATCAATTCTATTGTTTATCAGTTTTGTTGCGTTCATCAGATCATCCACAGACCGGCTGATATCAAAAAAATTTTTGTCCATTAATGCATCAAATTCAGGGGTGTTTTGATATCCTCGGACCACCCCTATTTTTTCATTTTTAAGATTTAAAAGATCTCCTTTATAGTGATCCGATTCTCCCCTTCGTTTCATAAATGCGATGGGCCCGCCCGGCAATTTCCGGGACAAGGCCAGATGCTCCACCCGCTTGGTGCCTTGATAGACATCAGAAGGGGCTGTGGGTTCAATAAAATATTCAGGATATAAAATATCAACCAATCCTGTTTCAGCCATCCTGACCGCCCTGGCCCAGGGCAGAAACATGGATGTTATTTCATACCCCTGGCTTGCCAAGAGTGCAACCGTCAATTGCTGAACCCATCCCTGTTTACAAATATTTTCGCCAATATAGGGGGCCCAATCAAGGGTTACAATGCTTATTTTGGGGAACCCCCCTTTGTTGAACACATAGGTACGGGGTGCGGTTTTCTCTCCGACAATTGAAATCAAGCGCCCTTTAAAATAAAATTCAACCGCCAGAGGATTGTTTGAATCAGATGCCAACGACAGACGGGGGAACAGACCCCAGGCGATCAACAACACCCCCATAGACAAACAATAGAAATTACGGTTTTTTCGAACCATGGCGCCCCCTTGCACCCGCCGGATGCGCGTAAGCAGTCTTTCCAAACTGGAACATCATTCTTAGGAATAGCCCCCCCCCTGACCATCAGGGAATCCAGATTATTCAGGATACAATATTCTAATCCCATCGTCCAGGAAACTGACAAATTATTGGGAAGATAAAGATTTTGCTTGCACAATAAAACAAACTCGCGTATAGTTCTAAATTTTCGATACATTTTGCCGGTCAATCCGGCGTTTTGCCGGTCAATCCGGCATTTTTTTAAGGAATCCTATGTCCCAAGATAACATGCCCTTGACCGGGTTTGACGAAATGAACCTGAACCCCCTTGTATTCGCAGCAGTTCAGGAAGTGGGCTATACCATCCCCACCCCCATCCAGACCCAGACCATCCCCCATCTACTCCAGGGAAAAGATATGATCGGCCAGGCCAGGACCGGCACCGGCAAAACCGCAGCCTTTGCATTGCCCCTGTTGTCCCGGATCGACCTTGATAACAGACGCCCCCAGATACTGGTATTGACCCCCACCCGAGAACTGGCCATCCAGGTGGCAGAGTCCTTTAAAACCTATGGTGCTAAAATGAAAGGGCTGAACGTATTGTCCGTATACGGCGGCCAGAGTTATGAGATCCAACTGAAACAACTCAAACGGGGAGTCCATGTAATTGTGGGGACACCCGGCCGGCTCATGGATCACATGAGACGAAAAACCGTCTCCTTTGCCGATCTTTCCTGCATGGTGTTGGATGAGGCAGATGAAATGCTTCACATGGGCTTTATTGATGATGTTGAATGGATACTGGAGCAGACGCCAAAGGATGCCCAAACTGCTCTGTTTTCTGCCACCATGCCAAGACCCATCCGGAATATTGCCCAGAAATATTTAAAAACCCCCAAAGAGATCATGATAAAATCAGAGACCACGGGGGCGGATACCATCAACCAGCAATACTGGATGGTTGCCGGAGCCAAAAAGGCCCAGGCCCTTATTCGGATACTGGAAGCCGCTACCTTTGACGGCGTCATTGTCTTTGTCAAAACCAAAAGCTCCACCCTTGATGTGGCAAAAAGCCTTGAAGACAGAGGTTTCAAAGTGGAAGCCTTGAACGGAGATATTGCCCAGAATGCCAGGGAACGAACCGTTAACCGCCTAAAAAGCGGACATATTGACATTCTGGTGGCAACAGATGTGGCTGCCCGGGGCCTGGATGTGGACCGAATTTCCCATGTCATCAATTATGACATGCCGTCCAAGGCAGAGCCCTATGTCCACAGAATCGGCAGGACCGGGAGAGCCGGCAGAACAGGGGAAGCCATCCTGTTTGTAAACCGGAATGAACGCTGGATGCTCAAGATTTTGGAAAGAACCACCAAAGGCCTTATCAAAGAAATCTCTCTGCCCTCCAATGCGGCCATTAACCATAAACGGGTAGCAGACTTTAAGCAGGCCATTACCCGAACCCTGGAATCACAGGACTTGAACGTTTTCCAGGAGATGATAGAATCCTATGCCCTTGAGCAGGAGGTTCCGGTTACAAAGGTCGCCGCCGCCCTTGCGAAACTGACCCATGGGGATAAACCCTTTCTGCTGTCACTCCACCAGGAAACCCATAGACCCGGCCAGAAAACAACAACGGCCAGACCGGAACGGTCAAACCGATCAGAACGATCAGAACGACCGGGATCAAGACGTCCGGGAGTCGAGCGGGAAAGCTTTTCAAAGAAAAAGCCACTGGCCGACAGAAAACTTATGACTGACAGGAAACCCATTACTGACAGAAAAGCCACCGCCGACAGGAAACCCATGGCTGACAGGAAACCACTGGCTGCCACAAGAAACCAGTCAATGGATGGTTCTTCCCCTATAAAGAAGGAATCCACCCCCATCAAAAAAGCAGCCCCGGTGCAATCGGTTTCGGTCATGCCCCTGAAAAAGGGAATGGAGCGGTATCGCATCGAGGTGGGCCGAACCCATGGGGTCCGGGCAGGGGATATTGTCGGAGCCATTTCAAATGAAGCTGGCCTTGACAGCAAGCACATCAAAAGCGTTGATATCAACCAGGATTTTTCCTTTGTGGACCTACCCGCCGATATGCCAACAGATATTTTCAAATTACTG
>JAFLJU010000195.1 GCA_022712835.1 Desulfobacteraceae bacterium | reverse complement strand
ACTTTTTTATCATTGACGCTCCATTCCCAATAAGTGGTTTTTCCCATTGTTGTTCTCCTTTTTTGTTATGGTGTGGGTTTTCATTTAAAAATCTTCCTTTTTTTATCGCCATTTCACATGGATCACCCGGTCCATCCAGGGATGCTTAATGGTTGAAAAACTCCAGGGAATGGAATCCAGCAGCATGTCAAAGGTTTTGGGTTCAACCTTTAAGTGCCAGCAATTGTTTTGATCCAGGGTAAGCACCCCTTTTCGGTTAAGAAAGGATTCTCGAAATCCCTGAATCGAGGTGTTGCCGATGGCTTTCCAATTCTGGATCATCCCCAGGATAAGGCTTTCCATGGTTTCTTTTTCCCGGGGGGTTATTTCAAAAACAAGCGCTTTGGGTGCCTTTGGACCTACATTACACAGGATCCGGTTGAAGGCCAGCAAGGCCCAGGGGGTGTCGGTGGTCTCATCTACCAGGTACTGGAGAAGACGCACCCCCCTTTGGGCGGACGGGCCGTCTTTAAATTTTAGATTTTCCATCAGCCCCAGTGAGGTGAACAATTGGGGAAGATAAGGGGCTGCTATGACCAATCCGCAATTATCCGAATATAGGGTTTCCATGATATTTTCTTTATTCTCCTGTTTTTCCGGGGGTAGGGGGAGAGGCGGTTCTTTGGGTGACGGGTATGTTTTGTGGGAATAGGTATTGGAAAGGCCGGACAATACCGTCAGTGCCCCGAAATGTTCCGCCTTGGCAGATGGGGGGGAGCTGTGTTGGGACAACTCTTTTTCAATCCGGGCATAAAAAGCTTTGGGGCTGTACTTGGGGATATTTGTTGCCATATGGGCAAGAAACCTTGGGATGAAGATGGCTTCATCAAAGGAACAGGACCCATTTTCTTCTCTGATCCCCATGAACACAGCCTGCCACAGGTGGGTTTCCATTTCCCGGCCAAAACTTAACCCGCAGGCTGTGGAGATGCTTTTTTTTAAAATCTGGGTATAGCGGGTGATTGATACAAAATCCCGGGGCCGCAACAGGTATAAAATTCGATTGAGCAGTGGAAGGGTCAGACAGGTGGTTATAAGCCGAATAAAATCCGGGCGGTGCAGATGCTTTTCGATAAAATCATGGAGGAGAACAGGCTTGGCGTCAACCAGGGCCGTGATTTTTTCCTGGAGACTTAATTTGCCAAGTTCTGTTTTATTCCCTGGGATTTTTGGCGCTTTTTCAGTTAGTATTTTGTCAAAATCGATGGTCCTGTTTTCCAGCAGTTTTTCAAGGATGGCTGCGTAATAGTCTGTTTTATTGGCGGCCTTTATTTCAAATTTTTTGACCGCATTGATCAGGTAAGAGGTTTCATTTCCCTTTGCAGGCAAAATCCGGGTTAAAAAGGCCATGACCATCTCTTTGGCGCTTTCCTTGCTCTCCCGTATCTTTCCATCAAAGGCCAGCTCATTTTCAAGGGTTAAAAGGGCCTGGGTCAGCTGGCGTTTCAAGGGATTCTGGCCTTGATTTTTCCCGACAAATGTTTTGAAAAGCCCCACCTGGCGTTCATATTTCGTACCGGTGTGACGGGCCATTTGCCCGACAATTCCGGCCACAAAAGTTTTCCGGTTAAACCCGGTCGCCCTGTCATGGAGCAGAAAATCAAGAACAAATTCATTCACCAGATGGATAAAGGCGGTTTCACCCTGATCCAGGCCTGTGGTTTGCTTAAAAAAAGAGAGGGATTCTTTTATGGCGGCTTCGATAAATTCAAATTGGACAGGCTGGATCAGGCGGATCAGGCTGGCAATTTGTTTTTGGGGAAACAAGGTGGCAATTTTTCGCCGGTTCCCGGCTTTTTCCAGGTAAAACCTCAGGAAGGAAATGGCATTGTCCAGGTTCTCAAACCCTTTTTCCCCCAGTAGTTCAAGCCCTTCTTTAATCCCTTTTAACGCAAGCACAGCCTTTAGCAGGGCATAATGTTCACGGTTTTTCCGCAGATCAAGCACCAGTCGGATAATAAACCGGTTAAAAAACCGTCCCCGGGAACCTGAAACTGTTGAATTTTGGGCTATCTGGGTCAAAAGATGCCGGCAAAATTTTTGCTCTTCAAAGGGAGGATCAAATTGTAACACGGCTTCCCATAATAAAAAATGACCCATTTTTTCTGAACCTGCAAAAAGCCTGGAATAATAAGTCTGGTTTAAAATAGCCGTGTATTTGGCCATGGTGAGGTGTCTGCCCGGGTGCTGGATATTCAGGATTCTGCCAAGTAGGTGGGGGTCTAAAATCCGGACCAGTTTTTTGAACAGGCCGGGAACATCCCGGTGCTGAGCCAAAAACAGGGCAATGGACTTAGGATCGCTTTTGATCAGCCGTTCCAGAATTTGGGCCGACTGTTTTTCAAACGGTCCGGTCTTGTTCAGCAGATAGTCAAAAACAAGAGCTTTTTCACGTTTATCCACGGGATCTTCCTGCCATTTAGCCCCTTTTGCCGTCTGCTCAAGTTCCAGAAGGAATGCCAGGATCTCTTTTTTTAAAGGACTTTCATCCTTTGCAGTTTCAAAGACATGGACCAGTGAAAATAAAAGCGCCGTGTATTTGATATTATAATGTCCGGAAATCTGCTGGATCACGCTGGACAAAAATAATTTTTTATTAAACCGGCTTCCTTTTTCGACAAAAAGATAGGCCAGGATAAATTCCGCCACCTGTTTTTTAAAGACCGCCGGTGTGGCAGTTCGCAGGGTTTCCCAAGTCATCAGGCGTTCCGGCTTGTCCACAAAATAATCGATAAATCCATGGTGGAAGGGCTCAAACAAAAGGATGAGTTCCTTGAGTCTTTCCCTGGGGAACAACCAGGCGATATGCTTGCGCACAAGGGGGGTTTTCCCCTGTTTCAACAACAGCGCTTTTGTGGCCCGGCCATGGGTAGCGATAAGAGGGATCCAATAGGGGTCTATGTCCTGGTGGCTGCCAGCTTGGATAATCTGGATGAGCTTGCCTGCCAACACATCAAAGGAAGAGGATGGGGTCTGCCGGGAAAGGATTTCCCGGCCCAGGGCCTCCAAAAGGCAGGACTGTAATTTTGATGCCATCTCCCGGTCAAAATTTTTAAGATTGATATCTCCAAGGTCCACGGTCAATTTTTTGATATGAATCTTTTCTTTTCCCGGGGAAAGCGTTTTAAATACCGCTTCCATGACGGGAGCAAGCCTCTGCTTAATCAAAACCGGCAAGTGTTCCTGATAGGAGACCGCATCCATGGGTCTTTCAAAATGGATATCCGCCGTCA
>JAFLJU010000385.1 GCA_022712835.1 Desulfobacteraceae bacterium | reverse complement strand
TTGAACGAAATAGCTTGCCTTTTGGGCCATCTACTGCGTTTCATCAAAGGCCCAATAGGCCTGCTATTAAACCTTTAATGCGCCTGGTAGATGAACCAAAAGTCTGGGCTATTTATGTCCAACTTATTTCAGCGGTCCTAAGGTTTCCGCTTGTCCCTGAGAATATGGTTTGAAATCACCATCCGCTGGATTTCGCTGGTACCCTCATAGATGGTAAACACCCGGGCATCCCGATAATACCGCTCCACATTATAATCCTTGGTAAACCCGTACCCTCCATGGATCTGGATAGCCCTTGCCGTGACTTTGTTCACCATTTCCGAGGCAAACAATTTAGCAATGGACGCTTCCTTTGTATAGGATTCCTTCCTGTCCTTCATGGAGGCCGCGGAAAAGACCAACTGCCTGGCAGCCTCTATCTGAACGGCCATGTCTGCGATCTGGAACCGAATGGCCTGGTGTTTTGATATGGCCGAACCAAATTGTTTTCGTTTTTGGGCATATTTAACGGCGGCATCAAAGGCGGCCTGGGCAACTCCCAGAGACTGGGCAGCAATACCAATCCTCCCGCTGTCAAGGCCGGACATGGCAATCTTAAATCCATCCCCTTCCTTTCCTAAAATATTGGCAGCTGGCACCCGGCAGTTTTCAAATATCAGATCGGTGGTGTCCGAGGCCCGCAACCCCATTTTATCTTCCAGGTGGCCCACCACAAGTCCCGGAGTTCCCTTGGGAACGATAAAACAGGAAATGCCGCGATGGCCGACGCTCTCGTCGGTTTTAGCGGTTACCAACACCACGCTGCCGTTTTGACCCGAGGTGATAAACCGTTTGGTGCCGTTGATCACATAGGAATCCCCTTCTTTTACAGCGGTGGTGGTCTGGCTGACCGGATCGGAACCGGCATCGGGTTCGGTCAGGGCAAAGGCACCGATGATCTCCCCCGAAGCCAGGGGAACGAGAAATTCCTGTTTTTGCTCTTCCGTCCCGAATTTAAAAAAACTCTCGCAGACGATGGAGTTTTGCACCGACATGACAACGCTGGTTGAGGCACAGGAATAGGCGATTTCGGACAGGGCCAGCACATAGGAAACGGCATCTGCCTCCTCCCCGCCATAGATTTCAGGAATCATCATTCCCATCAATCCCAATTCCCCCATCTGTCGAAAATTATCAGCCGGGAATTCCTTAGTCTTATCTCGTTCGGAAGCAGTATTGGCAATTACCTTCCGGGAGAATTCCCGGACCATATTTTGAATCATTAATTGTTCATCAGTAAGCTTAAATAACATGGATCACTCCTTTTTAAATATTAGGGGGCATAAACAACCACAATCAATTCCGCATCTATATCGCCGGTATTGCGCAAGTCATGCTTTATCCCTGAATTAAAATGGAGAGAATCTCCTGTTGCAAGGTGGTTGACATGGTCCCCCACCTGAACTTCCACCTTTCCTTTCAGCACATATACAAACTCTTCGCCCTCGTGGTGGAAGCCGACGCCATCATGGCTAGCGCCTGCATCCACCACAATGCGAAATGCCTTTAAATGCTTATTTTCCGCCCCGGGTGTCAGGGAGGTATAGGCATAATTATCCGTTCTTTTGGAATATGCCTGGGACCGCTCTTCCAGAGAGCCTTCCTGTTCCTTGAGTAAAAACCCTGAATCCAGCTGAAGGGTTCTTGACATCTGAAGCAAGGTTCCCACAGACGGCCTTTTTTCACCAGATTCAATCTTTTTGATAAACTCCTTGGACAATCCTGTTTCATTTGCCATGGTGTCCAGGCTCATATTTTTGTCCAGCCTGGCCCGCCTGATTCGTTTCCCGATGGGGGTACTTTCTTCCTTTTTTACCATTCTATCTCCAATAGTTTGAGATCTTTCAAACTTCATTTTTGACTGAGCGCTCGTTCTGCCCATGATTTGTAAAAAAAACCGCTGTCCCGTTCACCACAACCGGTGAAAAAGTTAGCCGATCACCTCTACCCAATTCTCCGTGTCTTCTGATTTCCCGTATTGAATGTCGGTCAATGCATCATAAAATTTCATGGATGTTTTACCGGGAGTTCCGTCCCCGATGTTCATCACCCGGTCTCCGTAACGGATCTCTCCCACAGGAGAAATAACCGCTGCCGTACCAGACCCGAATACTTCTGTCAGCTGGCCTTCTTCATGGGCCAAAAAAATCTCATCAATGCTGATTTGACGCTCGGATACCTTCATCCCCCATTTTTGAGCCAGGGTAATAACCGAGTACCGGGTGATTCCCGGAAGGATACTGCCGCTAAGGTTCGGGGTTATAAGTTCGCCATTGATAATAAAGAAGATGTTCATGGCACCCACTTCTTCGATATATTTCATTTCAAGGGCATCCAGCCACATCACCTGGGCATAGCCCGCTTTTTTCGCCTTTTCCCCTGCATTGAGGCTGGCCGCATAATTGCCGGCGGTTTTAAATTCACCCACCCCCCCGCGAACCGCACGGACATGGTCCTTGGAAACCCAGATTTTTACCGGATTAAACCCTTCGGCATAATAAGCCCCCACAGAACACAAAATAATATAAAATTTAAAGGTAAAGGAAGATCTCACCCCCAAAAAGGGGTCGGTGGCAATAATGGTGGGACGAATATACAAAGATGTGCCAAGGGTTTCCGGAATCCATTTTTCTTCCAGCTTGACCAATTTTTTCATGCCTTCCATGACCAGGTCAATATCCAGCTCAGGAATACAAAGCCCCTTGGCAGACCGGTTCATCCGGGCAAAATTATCCCGGGCCCGGAAAAGCTGAATTTTATTATCCGGTGTTTTATAGGCTTTCAGCCCTTCAAAAATTGCCTGCCCATAATGCAGCACCATGGCAGCCGGGGACATGGAAAAGTTAGCAAAGGGCTCGATGCGGGGATCATGCCAGCCATTGTCCTCTGAATAATCCATCACAAACATATGATCGGTGAATGCCGTACCAAATCCCAGGTCTGCATCCTTTGGCCGGGTACCGATCCGGTCGGCCCGGGTCACTTTAATCTCCATCTTTCCTCCATTGAGTTTTATTATCATTATATAATTTAGTTAAAGAGCAGGATCGTTTCAAACGGCTTTGTACAAAAAATTTGACTATCCAAAACCAAAGTCCATTTCAAAAAATTTATATTAAGATATTCATTTATGTAAAGCAAAGGTTTTTTAATCCCATATTTCGATAAAAATTTCCCATAAAACAAAAGCAACTATTTTGGGATTTGAATATTTGTATCCTTGACTTTCACTTGGGTTCTTATAGAGTATATCTCAAACGAGATTCTTTTAAATGGAAAACATATAAAAATTACCCTTATGGTATCTTATTTGAACCCCTTATGAATGCATTATTCATTGTCACCGCCTTTATTTTCGGATTTGTTGTCAAACAAATTGGCTTGCCCCCGCTTGTCGGGTTTCTGGCGGCCGGGTTTGCCCTCAATCTATTTGGGGTGGAAGCCAGCCCAACCCTGCACCACCTATCTGAGATCGGTATTATCCTGCTCCTGTTCAGCATCGGCTTGAAGGTAAAGATAAAAAGATTACTGGAACCCCAAATTTGGGGAAGTGCTTCTTTGCATATGATCCTCATTGTTGTGTTTTTTGGCGCAGTGATCTATGGATTAAGCCTGGCTGGACTCTCCTTTTTCGGCCATCTGTCTCTTCTCTCCTCCCTAATCATAGCCTTTGCCTTAAGCTTCTCAAGCACCGTATTCGCCGTAAAAATCCTTGAAGAAAAGGGAGAAATGTCATCAAAGCACGGACGCCTGGCCATTGGCATACTCATCATCCAGGACATGTTTGCCGTAATTTTTATCACCCTATCCAGTGGGAAAACCCCCTCCCCCCTTGCCCTGGGGCTTATTCTTGCCCTGTTCTTCCTGAGAAAACCACTCATGGCAATACTGGACAAGAGCGGGCATGGGGAACTTCTGGTGCTGCTATCGTGTATTCTGCCCATTGCAGGGGCCACAGCCTTTGAGTATGTAGGGCTAAAACCAGATCTGGGCGCGCTGATCCTTGGCATGCTTCTGGCCGGACACCCCAAAACAGACGAACTTGCAAAGGCCATGTTCGGCTTCAAGGATATGTTTCTGGTCGGTTTTTTCCTGACCATTGGAATGGCCGACCTGCCGACCCTTGAGATGGCCGGGATCGCCCTTTTATTGGTGGGCATGGTTCCCATCAAGGGCATTTTGTTTTTTCTGGTACTCACCCGGTTTTCCCTCCGGGCCCGGACCTCATTGCTCACCGCCTTTAACCTGACCAACTATAGTGAGTTCGGACTGATTATCGGTGCCCTTGGTGTCAGCCAGGGGTGGATTGGCAAAGAATGGCTGGTGATCCTGGCAGTGGCATTGTCAATCTCCATGATGACTGCCTCACCAGCGGTCAGTCTTTCGAACCGATTTTATCGTCGCTGGAATCTTTTGCTTAAACGGTTTGAAACCCCAAAACGCCTGCCAGGTGATGACATCGTTGACATTGGAGCCGCCAGTGTTGCCGTGTATGGGATGGGACGAATCGGTACTGGTGCCTACGACTCCTTAAGACAACGGTATGGCAAACAGGTCATTGGGATCGATTCCGATGAAGAACGGGTTTCATACCATCTCAGCCAGGGCCGCAAAGTAATTCATGCAGATGCCTCGGATGACGATTTCTGGCAAAGGGGAATAACAGCACCCCAGCAAATAAAACTCGGGCTCTTAACCATGTCCCACACCGCCAATTTAGCTGTGGCCAAAAAAATATCCACCCTCCCCCATGGGGCAAAGCTTGCCGCAATCGTCCAGTACCAGGACGAGATTGAACCACTAAAACAAGCCGGTGTTGATCTTGTACTCGATATTTATGCAGAAGCGGGCGCAGGGTTTTCTGATCATATTTGCCAGATCCTAGGCCAGGGAAAAACAATTTGATATTTCACGTGTTTTCCCTTCATTGTGCAACAGCTAACTGTAACTTAAAATTCACTGGCCATACCCAGCATATTTTATCTATTGAACATCGTCCCTCTATATCTCATCATTTTCAGCAAAAGAATAATACCCCTTTGCATTAAAGATAATATGATCCAAAAAGTTCAAACCAAGTATCTCCCCAGCCTCTTTCAGTCTTTTCGTAATCTGGATATCTTCTTTGCTGGGATTCAATTCCCCATTCGGATGGTTATGGGCCACAATCACGGCAGATGCTCTTTCCGCGATGACATCGGCAAATACTTCTCTGGGATGCACATGACTTTTATTAATCAGGCCAATGGTCACCACCCGGACAGTCATGACCTCGTTTGCACCGTTTATTGACACGCAGATAAAATGTTCCTGTTTTCTGTCTCCATAGTGCTGGATGAGCGGCAATATCTCTGCCGGGAATTTTATTTTCAGCCCTTCGGGTTTAATTCGTCTCCTAACAAATTCAAAGGCCGCACAAATGGACGTTGCTTTGGCTTCCCCGATGCCGTCAATTTCAATGATGTCTTTTGCCTGAAAGTCCAAACCGATGCTGTCGATAAGTTTTACAATCTTTTTTGACAAAGACAATACATCATCTTTTCGTGTTCCTCGTCCCAGAATAACCGCCAGCAATTCCTGGTCGGAAAGGGTTCTAACACCTTTTTCCAAGAGCTTTTCCCGGGGCCGTTCCTTTTTGGGCAGATCTTTTATCTTTTTCATTTCTTACCTTCAAGCCGTTTTATCTCTCGATCAAAATCACTTTCAATAATGCGGTCCTGAATGACCCGGTATTTCTCAAATTCATTTTCAGCAAATGCCTTTGCGATTTGTGCACTGACATGGCCAGCATTGGTCAGGATGTCTTTTTCATTAAATTGAAGAAAGGCATCCAATGCTACACTGTACATATATATCGGTAATTTTTTGATAAAACCTGCGTTCACTTGAGCGGATATCTCGAATACGTGCAAGCTGTTCTTCAAAATAGTCCTGACCAAAAATATTGGCAGGATTTTTCAGGCGTTCATCATCCATGACAAAGCCTTTGATGATATATTCTTTCAACCGTTCAGTGGCCCAGATCCTGAAATGGGTTGCCTAGGCAGAATTCACCCGATACCCCACAGAGATAATGGCATCCAGATTGTAGAATTTAACTGGCTTGGTCTGTGATTTTCCTTTAATCGCGCCATGCTGAGTGGTAAGTTCCAAAATGGAACTTACCACTTTCTCATCTAATTCATTGGCTTTAAAAATATTTTTCAGATGCTTGGTGATTGCTGGACGCTGCACGCCAAAAAGCTGCCCTATTTTCTCCTGTGTGAGCCAGATGGTTTCATCCCTTAGGAAAATCTCAAGCTTCACTTTACCATTCGGGGTTGTGTACAACAGAAACTCTGTAAAACTGTTATTGGGTACAAGCGCTGTTTTCTTTTTTTTCATTTCCTGCTCCCGGCTTTTGCTTTTTGACCTCTCCCTTTTTTCTTGGCTCCCTTCAAAACGCTTTCCACTTTTGCCTTCTCTTCCATAATCCGCTCCAACAATTTTAATACAGATTTCTTTACATACCGGGCAAGTTTATTCAAGAAGTATTTCTTGTTAAACCAATGCTCAAGAGAGCGATACATGCTGATGATGAGATTCTGGGACGCCCGGCAAGGCGCCCCAGAAAGATAGGACAGAATAGAATAGGGCAAGAAAATTGATCAGGAAAACAGCGGGTCGACGGCCTTTGTGATGGCAAGCTCATCGGAAAGGTAAGGCACCGTCACCTGATCTCCGTTGGGGTTTTGTTCATTATATGCCACGGCCACTTCAATGGCATTTTCATTTCCGGCCCAGTTTCTCCTGGCAACCCCGCCCATGACATCCCAGAGCATGGCAGATTGGATAATCTGGTCCACACGATTGCTGCCATCTAACACCAGG
>JAFLJU010000071.1 GCA_022712835.1 Desulfobacteraceae bacterium | reverse complement strand
ATGGTGGCATACCAGGAAGAGGTGCGGCATCCTTCCAGAGTGGCCGAGGTTCTCAACCGGGTCATCATGAATGCCAAACGTGCCTCTGCCCCTGCCCAGATCAACATCCCCAGGGATTTCTGGACCCAGGTCATTGACATTGAACTGCCTGCTATTGTTGATTTTGAGCGTCCTGCCGGTGGAGAAGAAGCCATTGCCAAGGCAGCCGAGCTTTTGTCCAATGCCAAATTTCCCGTAATTCTCAACGGCGGCGGTGTGGTTATCGGCGGCGCCATCAAAGATTCCATGGAACTTGCTGAAAAACTTACCGCACCGGTATGCTGTGGCTACCAGCACAACGATGCCTTCCCAGGCAGCCACCCCATGTACACAGGCACCCTGGGTTACAATGGCTCCAAAGCCAGTATGGAACTGATTGCCAAGGCCGATGTGGTTCTGGCCCTGGGCAGCAGACTAAACCCCTTTTCGACTCTGCCCGGTTACGGTATTGACTATTGGCCCACCAATGCAGCCATCATCCAGGTTGACATCAACCCCGACCGTATCGGTCTGACCAAAAAAGTCACTGTGGGTATTGTGGGCGATGCCAAGAAAGTAGCCAACGGCATTCTTGCAAAACTGTCTGTCACTGCAGGGGACACCGATCGTGAATCCAGAAAAGCCGTTATTGAGAAAACAAAAACTGATTGGGCCAATGAACTGGTGGTCATGGATCACGAACAAGATGATCCGGGAACCACATGGAACGAACGTGCCCGGAAACGTGACCCTGAAAAAATTACCAGCCGCATGGCATGGAGAGCCATTAAAGCTGTTCTGCCAGAGAACGCCATCATCTCCTCTGATATTGGTAATTCCTGCGCACTGGGTGCTGCTTATCCCACCTTTGAAGAGGGACGTAAATATCTGGCTCCCGGTATGTTCGGACCCTGCGGTTACGGATTTCCCGCCATCTGCGGTGCAAAAATCGCCCAGCCCGACGTACCTGTGGTAGGTTTTGCCGGTGACGGCGCCTTTGGGATCTCCATGAATGAAATGGCTGCCTGCGGCCGTAAGGAATGGCCTGGAATCACCATGATCATTTTTCGCAACTATCACTGGGGTGCTGAGAAGAGAAACACCACCCTCTGGTATGATGACAACTTTGTGGGAACCGAGCTTAACCGGGATGTTGACTATGCAGCAGTTGCCAGAGCCTGCGGTGTTGACGGTGTCCAGGCCTGGAGCATGGATGACCTTAAAGAAAAATTGTCCGCAGCCATACAGCGACAAATGGAAGAGGGCAAGACCACTTTTATCGAGGTAATGACCAACATGGAACTGGGCGAACCCTTCCGTCGGGATGCCATGAAAAAACCGGTTGCTGTTGCCGGGATCAGCAAAGATGATATGTGTCCCCAATAGAGTATTCGTAAATTAAGTTAGATCCGGGTCCGGCGCAACTTTAAGGTTCAGCCGGACCCGGTATTTCCAAATTTTTATTAAAAACATTGTAGGCAAAATTTTAAGAAGGGGATAAAATATTATGGACAATAAAACCGACTGGCTGGACTATGATGCCGATGAAATGGTGGCGGGTGATAAGGATGCCCTGTGGCATCATTTAAAGCCCCATAAAGTCTTTAATGCCCAGGAGCAGATGATCATTGTTGAGGGCAAGGGACTTATGGTCACAGATATCCGTGGCCGTGAATATCTGGATGCCACCTCAGGCGGTGTCTGGAGTGTGATGGTTGGCTACGGTAGAGATTCCATTGCCGAGGCTGTGTGTGAGCAGATGAAAAAAATGCCTTATTTTGCCGGGATATTCGGCAATGTTCCTTCCATAAAGTTTGCCAAAAAACTGCTGGAAAAACTTCCCAACCATGACAAAGTCTATTTTTCAAATTCCGGTTCCGAAGCCAATGAAAAAGCCTTTAAGATGGTCCGCCAGGCCTCAAAAATCAGCCCGGAACGACAGGGCAAATACAAAATAATGTACAGGGACCGGGACTATCACGGCACCACCATCGGTGCCATGAGCGCCACTGGCCAAGCCCAGAGAAGGGAAGATTTCGGTCCCTTTGTCCCAGGATTTGTGGAGTTCCCCCATTGCACCTGCTATCGCTGTCCATACGACAAAACTTACGGCAACTGCGACATTGAGTGCGCCCGCAAGGTCGAAGATATTATCCTTAAGGAAGGTCCTGAAACCATCGGCGGCTTGATTGTGGAGCCCATTACAGCCGGCGGCGGTGTCCTGATACCAGTAAAGGAATATTATCCCCTCCTCCAGGAAATCTGCAAAAAATACGATATCTGGATGATCATGGATGAGGTGGTTTGCGGGTTTGGCAGAACCGGTACCTTCTGGGGCCATGAGCACTATGATGTGGACCCTGATATCATCACCATGGCCAAAGGCCTTGCCTCTTCCTATGAAGCCCTGTCGGCCACCGTTGTAAAACAAAAAATTTACGACATGTTCCTCTGCGATCCAGCAGACCCGGATGATCGTCTCAATTACTTCAGGGATATCTCCACCTATGGCGGATGTACCTCAGCCATGACCGCAGCCCTTGAAAGCACCCGGATCATCGAAGATGAAAATCTGCTGGACAATTCCGTTGAAGTGGGAGCCTACCTCATTGAAAAACTTGCAACCCTTAGGCAATATGATGTGGTTGGGGATGTCCGGGGTAAGGGTCTGTTTGCCGGTATTGAATTTGTTATTGACAAAGAGACCAAGGAACCCATTACCGAAGGTCAGATGGCAGCACTCATGGGCAATGTCATGGCACAGAACGTGATCGTGGGCCGGACCAATTCCAGCTTCCACGGTCTGAACAATATCATGAACTTTGCCCCCTGCCTGATCATCACCAAGGAGCAAGTCGATACCATTGTGGCTGCAGTTGAAACAGCCATTAAAAAAACTTTTGAATAAAATTTAGTATCATTAAATTTAAGGAGAATTAAAATGCGCGTTGGAATCTTAAAAGAGATCAAAGTATTGGAAAACAGAGTATGTATGACACCAGCTGGCGTTGTTGCCATGAAACAAAACGGCCATGATGTTCTGGTTGAAAAAAATGCGGGTGCAGGCGCGGGTTTTCCCGATTCAGACTATGTGGCAGCCGGTGCTACAATTGCCGATACCCCTGCCCAGGTATTTGCAGACTGCGACATGGTCATGCATGTAAAAGAACCCCAGCCTTCTGAGTATGACATGATCCGGGAAGACCAGATTGTGTTCACCTATCTTCACCTGGCAGCTGACGAACAGCAGACCAATGCCCTGATCAAAAGCAAATCCATTGATATTGCCTATGAGACCATTGAAAAAGACAATGGCTCCCTTCCCCTCCTGGTTCCCATGAGTGAAGTTGCAGGACGTATGGCCACCCAGGAAGCTGCAAAATATCTGGAAATGCCCCAGGGCGGAATGGGCATTCTTCTGGGCGGTGTTACCGGTGTTGAGCCTGCCACAGTAGTAGTTATCGGTGGTGGTGTGGTGGGTATCAACGCAGCCAAAATGGCCTGTGGTCTTGGCGCAAAAGTGTATATCCTTGACACCAACCTGGAAAGACTGGCCTATCTTGACGATGTCATGCCTGCCAACTGCTTTCCTGTCATGTCCAATGCCGCAATCCTGGCAGAAATGGTTGCCAAGGCTGATGCTGTTATTGGTGCGGTTCTGGTTGCCGGTACCAAGGCACCTAAGCTGCTCACCCGTGAGATGCTTAAAACCATGAAAAAAGGATCTGTGATTGTTGATGTTGCCATTGACCAGGGCGGCTGCTTTGAAACATCCAAAGCCACCACCCATGCAGAACCCACCTATGAAGTTGACGGTGTTGTACATTACTGCGTTGCCAACATGCCAGGGGCAGTCGCAAGGACTTCTACCAGAGCCCTGACCAACGCCACCCTTCCCTATGCCATTGAAATTGCCAACAAGGGATGGAAAAAAGCTATGCAGGATAACAAGGAAATCAAGCTGGGTGCAAATGTTATCAAAGGCCAGATTACATACAAGGCAGTTGCAAAGGCATTTAACCTTGAGTATACCCCTGTTGAAAATTTCCTTTAATAGTTAATTTCCAAAAAAAAAGCGTTATGCTTTTTTCGCTATTATACATTCGCCGTGGTGTCTTTCACTTAACACGACTTTATAGCGGGAAAGCATAACGCTTTCAATCTGAAAACCTGAGTGGTTAGGACAGCATCGTATTCAATAATAAGCCACCGAAAATGTCCCCAAGACTTTATTCCCATGTGATATTTACATGGGATTGTCCGAATTAATTATTCGAATGTCGCTGAGATGCTATTATTTCAAGATAGTTGACTTAACTGATTGGCAAAGACCAGGGCGTTGGAATAGGCCTGTTTTGTTTTTAGAGTATCAAGTCCCAGCTGGACAATCATGGCATCGCTCTTTTCAAAGGCGGCTTCCTCAAAATATCGGGCCAGTTTCAGCAAGGGGACATATTCATTGTTGTCTGCCAAGCAAAGAGCCCCTTTGAGCTTATCCGCCAGGGGAAGATATTTTACGATTTCAATCATGGGCTGGTTGAGCAGGGCATCCAGGAGGGAAAACATGCCTAGAAGAAAGAGGGAGTCCGGCTCAAACCCCCAGAAATCATGGGACAGGCCGACCTGTTCTAAAAATTTACCTCGCTGGGCAGAAAGGAAGATCAGTTCGGAAGCGTGGCGGTTTTCTGATACTTCGGCAAGGAGCACCACCCTGAGCCAGGTTTTTAAATTATCCCACCCCAGCATGGTAATGGCGTCCTTGATGGAATCCACCTTCCTTCGAACTCCGAACGAAGCTGAGTTGAGATAGGAGAGCAGGCGGAAACTGATGGCCACATCGGCCTGGATGGTGTCGGCAAGGGTTGAAAAATCAGGATCCTTCTGCTCTATGGCTTCCATGAGCTTAAATCTGGAAATGGTTCCGGACAACACGCGTTTAACCGAGATATTCTCGGGTTGTTTGAAAAAAGACCCCTGGAAAAATGAAAAACCCGCTCTTGCGCAGATATTAAATTTGGTTTGGTCGTCCACTCCCTGGGCCAGCAATCTGGAACTATAGGATTGTGCTTTGCCACAGATATCGGTAAGGTCGGGCAGCACCCGGTTGGAAATATCCAGGCAGATCATATCGGTCTGATCAAAAACGACCGGGAAGGCCCCATGATCCTTTACCCAGGGCATAGCTATCTGGTAACCGTCCTGCTGCAACCGGGTCAGGGCCTGGGCATGGGGGGGCATGAGGCCTCCTGGGTCCATGATTTTAATGGATGTACGGCCCGGTGGGAGGATATAGGGAATATCGTCCAAAAGATTCTGCCGGGAGAAATTGACCATGATATTCTTCTCCCGGTCAATTGTCTGTTCAAGTGATAGGGCGGTGCCGGACATCAGATCTGGTGTGATCTCCCTGGATGCCTGTTCCCCATCGGTAAAATAATAGACCAGCTCATATCCCCAGAGATTTTTTTTACCATCAAATATCGGGAGTCTGGCAAAGGTCACCGGTTTTAAATCGTTGTTACTATTATTGGGTTTCATCCGTCCTCCGTGTCGATATGGTTACTTTGTTTTAGGGCAGTGGGACCGAATTCCAGATTTCGTTGGCATATTCCCGGACCGCCCGGTCACTGGAAAATTTCCCCATGTTGGCGGTATTTAAGATGGACATCCGTGTCCAGCGGTCCTGGTCCTGATAAGCCCTGGCAACGTCCTGCTGGGCTTTGGCATAGGCGGCAAAGTCCGCAAAGACCAGATAATAATCACCCTGGTCCACAAGGGATTGGATGATGGGTTTAAATAACCCAGGATCCTGGGGCGAAAAAAAGTCGGCGTCAATCATGTCGATGACGCGTTTGAGTCCTGAGTTTTCTTCATAGATTTTTCTCGGGTCATACCCGTGCGCTCTTTTTTGAACAACTTCGTCTGCTTTAAGACCGAAGATAAAAATATTTTCCTTGCCCACCTCTTCCAGGATTTCCACGTTGGCACCATCCAGGGTGCCAATGGTCAATGCCCCGTTCAATGCAAATTTCATATTTCCGGTTCCCGATGCCTCAAGTCCGGCGGTGGAGATCTGTTCAGAAATGTCGGCTGCCGGAATGAGTTTTTCTGCCTGGGAAATACAATAATTGGGCAGAAAAATGATACTGAGTTTCCCCCGGGTCAAAGGGTCCTGATTAATAGTCTGGGAAACCGAGGTGATCAGCTTGATGATCAGTTTTGCCTGGGCATAGGCGGGGGCGGCTTTTCCGGCAAAGAAAAAGCTACGGGGCGTGTCAAGGGAATCCGGATTTTCCCGGAGACCATTGTACAAGTGAATCACATGGAGGATGTTGAGAAGCTGGCGTTTGTATTCATGCATCCGTTTGGCGTGGATATCAAACAGGGTATGGGGATTGACCCCCAATCCGGTTTTTCGCAGGGTATACCTTGTCAGCCGTTTTTTGTTGGCAAGTTTCACCGCTTGCCATTGGGCTTTGAAGGGACCATCGTCGGCATAGGGAATCAGCGTTTTCAGGTGTGCAAGATCAGATATCCAAGCAGGTCCGATGACCGAGGTGATGAGTGTTGAAAGATCCGGGTTTGATTGGTACAACCATCGTCTGGGGGTGATCCCGTTGGTGATGTTTCTTATCTTACCCGGATATATCCGGTTGAATTCTTTAAACAGGCTGGCTTTTAAAATGGTGGAATGCAATGCTTAGAATCAAGGAAGCTTTAGCTTAGGAACGTACAAGATTGACAAGCCATGTCTTCACGCCTCTTTCTTGTACGGTCAGGACTTATATAGAATGGATCATTGTCCAACCGGATCTGTTTCTTAGCTCCTGTTT
>JAFLJU010000442.1 GCA_022712835.1 Desulfobacteraceae bacterium | reverse complement strand
TTTTTCATTCCCCTCTATTTTGCTGAGGAACACAACTTTTGCAGTGTTGTAAATCCAAAATTTTGGGGAGCTTTTGTCTCAGCCGCATTCTTTCCATTCAAAACACCATCCACAATATATTCTTTACCTAAAAATTTTTGGAAAAAAGTTACAACTTTATCAATTGCAGGCGTTTCCAATCCACATAATTCATTTACACCTTTCATCATACAAAGGCCGCCTGGGATATCTTCAGTAAAATAACGATTTTTGAAATCAGGTTTAAAAGAGCCGTCACTTTGCTTTATAAACGGGCAATAAAGTCCTTGATAAGATGCATTAGTAGCAAAACATGAACGATATGTACTCATATCTGCGATTGTATCATGGTAAGTGATCTTAATACGTTCAGGATGTGGCAAGAATTCATCAGACAAGCCGTCTAAACCGCCTTTGTCTTCTAACACACGGATTGCATTTTGCATTTCTTTATCGCATTGTTCAATCGCATCCGCACTGAAATCATCCATATCTTCATAGAAAAGTGGATTCTCAGGCAAGGTGCCACCTTCTTTATAGTCATGAAGCAAGCCATACAAACGTTGTGGGTGGATAATACCATTTGCATTATATAAGGTTAAAGATAAGAAATATTTCATCTTTGTAATGGATTTTGCATTCCACATTTCTGTCACATATTTACTTACTTCATCTATTCGATCATGTGGGTGACAGGCAATTTTATATTCATATTTCTTACCCATCAGCCTTGCGCGCCGGCCTAACTCTATTACACGACAATTATACGGCATCGGTTGAACAACTGCCAAACAAATCTTATCAAAAACAGGCCCTAATGCCGTCCGGGCAAACCATTCAACTATGCCGCCTGGTGTTACCATTATTATTGTACCAGACCGGATATAATCTTTAATTGCATTTAATGTTGGTTCCAAGGCAAATTCAGGAAGGGGCAAAACGATTATATCAGCACCTGGAATTATTTCAGCAGGATTTTTAGAGACACACCGTGGACGTCCAATGGTTTGAGAACCATCAGGATTATCAATAATTAAATCACCACCTGTTTTTTCCATTGCTGCATTCCAACGTTCCGCTTCATCTTGATATAAAGCAAAAACATCCACGTCAAAACCATTTGAAGAAAATTCACCAACACAAATATGAGCGGTATTACCAGCCCCGCAAACGACGATAGTCTTCTCTTTTTTTGACATAACACTTGATCCTTGACTTTATTCGATATTCTAATAGTTAGCTGCTATCTGCCTTTCCCTGGGCTTCCTATACCTGGTCAAAATGTTCAAAACCATCAATCTGATTCGGATATTCATTCAAAAGTCTTCTGGATAAACTGGTATGAATTTAGTGGGCTAAGGCTTAGGTTGGGTTGCACCATCCTGCAACAGCAGACAACATTTTTTGTATTTTTTACCACTGCCAAAAGGGCATGGTGTATTGCGACCAATCTTTACCAGAAAGAAGAGGATCCATATTTTGAATATTACAGGACCGAATAAACACAGAGGGGAATCATAGTAAAGCTTACCGAAGAACTGTAGTCCCCGGTTCAGGTGGTATCTTCATCCCTGCTTTGGTCATTTCGCGTCGCCGTCTGTACTCGTAGACAATTGCACCGATCACCGTCAGTAGGATAAACACCACAGCCAGGGCGTTCATGGCCGGGCTGATAAAACTACGTAATTTGGTGCCAATATAAATGGGCAACGTCTGCTCAACCCCAATGGCAAACAAGGTGGTGTTGTAGTTATCAAAAGACTGCATAAACGCCAGGGCCATGGACGAGATCAGGGCGGGTCTCAAAAAGGGCAGTGTTATTTTCCAGAACACCTGGCTATGGGTGGCCCCCAGGTCAAAGGCAGCCTCTTCCTGGGTCAGATCAAACCGCTGGGCCCGGGACATGATCAGAAGCATGCAATAGGTTGATATAAAGGTGGATTGGCCGAGAATGGCTGTCCACAAACCACCGGGAATATCCATATAACTGTCCCAGAACAAAAATGTTGAAATTCCCAGGATAATACCCGGGGTCAGGATGGGAGATACCAGGACGCCGTATAGAAAATTACGGGCCTTAAACTGCAGCCGGGTAAGCAGCAGAGCCCCGCCTAGCCCGATGGGTACAGATATTGCGACCACTGCAAATGCAACAATAAAGCTGTTCCAAAGGGCATTCCACATCTGGTCATCTTTGGCCAGTTCTGCAAACCACATCAGCGTAAACCCCTTCCAGGGAGTGATCTGGGGAATATCATTGGCATTAAAGGCAATGATCGTCATAAAGATAAGGGGCAGAAACATATAGGCAAAAAACAGAACCAGATAAAGGCCGGTCACAATTTTGAAAATGGATTTGGATGATTTCATTGGGTTAGCTCTTTCAAACCGACTTTAAATAGTTTCAGCATCATAAACATAAACATAACGCAAAGCAGCATTAAGACGGTTGCATAGGCTGCTCCCAGATTCCAGTTGGCACACTCGAAATTGGTGTTGATGACCTGGGTGAACCAAAAACTGCTGGGACTGCCCAAAAGCTGTGGGGCGGCAACGGTTCCGGCTGCCAGCATAAATGTCATGGTACAACCGACGGCGATACCGGGTTTGGCATGGGGTATGACAATTTTATAGTGAATGCGCAGCCAGGATGAGCCAAGATCCCGGGCGGCATCCAGCTGATTTCTGTCCAGACTCTCCATGACATTGTATATGGGGAAAACCATGAAAAGAATATAGGCATAGGTCATCCCCAGAATAACCGCCCCATTGCCCATACGAAAATTAATGGGGTCCGCAATAATGCCAATAAATATGAGCAATTGATTGAGGATACCCATATCTGCCAGGATGATTTGCCAGGCAAAAAGACGCAGAAGTTCATTGATCCAATAGGGTATAATTAATCCTATCATCAGCAAACCGACCTTGGTACCCCGGGCCACCTTGGCAAGATAAAAGGCAATTGGGTAGCAGATGAAAAGGGCTGTCAAGGTGACGATGAGGCTGGACCATATGGTTTTAAAAAAAATTGCCATGTGCAGTCTATTGGAAAAGAACACCAGATAATTTTTCAGGGTCCAGACATCTTTGGGTCCGCCGATGTCCCGCAAAGGCAGCATGGGCCTTAGGGAATAATCAAACATGATGAGCTGGGGGATTAAAATCATGAACACCAGCCAGACACCCAC
>JAFLJU010000568.1 GCA_022712835.1 Desulfobacteraceae bacterium | reverse complement strand
TTGGGCGGTCAGTTTTTCTTGGAAAACATCCCATTTGGATTGGGGCACATAGAGTCTGGAACAGGCCGAACATTTCTGACCCTGGTATTCAAAGGCCCCCCGGATACTCGCTGTCACCACTGTATCCATATCTGCCGACGGGTGCATAAAAATATAATCCTTGCCCCCGGTCTCCCCCACGAGGCGGGGATAGGATTTATATTTGGCAATATTTTCCCCTGTTTTTTGCCACAGGCTCTGGAACACACGGGTGGAACCGGTAAAATGGATACCGGCCAGATCTTTGTGATCCAATAGGATATTACCGATGGTTGACCCTTTTCCTGGAATAAAATTGATCACCCCGGCGGGCAGGCCTGCTTCCTTGAATATTTCCATGAGGTAATAGCCTGAAAGCACCGCAGAGGAAGAAGGTTTCCAGACAATGGTATTGCCCATCATGGCAGGTGCTGTGCACAGATTTCCGGCAATGGCCGTGAAATTAAAGGGGGTCAGGGCAAAGACAAATCCTTCCAGGGGACGATATTCCGTCTTGTTCCATATGCCTCTATCGGAAACGGGCTGGTTGCCATAGATCTCTTCCATGAAACCCACATTGAACCTTAAAAAATCCACCAATTCACAGGTGGCGTCAATTTCGGCCTGGAATGCATTCTTGGACTGATTGAGCATGGTGGCCGCGTTGATCTTATGGGTATATTTCCGGGAGATCAGGTCTGCGGCTTTTAGAAAAATCGCCGCCCGGTCCTGCCAGGCCATGGCTTCCCAAGCGGGTTTGGCAGCAAGCGCTGCATCAATGGCCAAATGAATTTGCCTGTCCGAAGCTTTGCAAAAAGTGCCCAAGAGATGACCATGGTCATGGGGGCAGCGGGCAACACCTATATCCTTGGTATAAATCTTCTCCCCGTTGATGATCAAGGGGATTTCCACGGTCAGATCCATCTGCCGGGCAAGTTCCCTGTCCAGGTGTTCTCTTTCCGGACTTCCCGGTAGAAAGGTCTTGATGGGCTCATTATAGGCTAGCGGTAATTTAAATATGCTGTTGTTCATTGTTTTTCTCCATTACTATTTTCTCATTATTTATTTTCTCATGACTTAGCTGATGTCAAATTCTATACCCTGGGCCAGGGGAAGCTCACGGCCCCAGTTAATGGTATTGGTCTGGCGTCTCATGTAAACCCTCCAGGCATCGGACCCGGATTCACGGCCCCCCCCGGTCTCTTTTTCTCCGCCAAAGGCCCCGCCAATCTCAGCTCCCGACGTCCCGATATTGACATTGGCAATGCCGCAGTCAGATCCTTTATGGGATAAAAACTGCTCCTGGGCGTACATGGACCCGGTAAAGATGGCGCTGGAAAGTCCCTGGGGAACATCATTGTGCAGCTCAATGGCCTGGTCCAGGCTATCGTAGTCAATGATATAAAGAATGGGGGCAAACGTCTCCTGCTGGACAATAGGATAATCATTTTTGACCGCCACAATAGCCGGTGTCACATAGAACCCTGTTTCAAGGCCTTTCACGGTGGCAGAACCGCCGCCATAAAGAATTTGCCCCCCCTGTTCCCGGGCCGCCGTAAGGGCCTGGTCCATGTCTGCCACAGCACCTGCATCAATCAGGGGTCCCATAAGGGTTTTTTCATCCATGGGATTGCCAATTCGGACCTGTTTATAAGCATCAATGAGCCGGGAAACAAACTCCTGCCTTACCGAGGACTGAACAATGATCCTTCGTGTGGAGGTACATCGCTGACCGGCAGTGCCCACCGCCCCGAACAGGGTGGCCCGTATGGCCATGTCCATGTCGGCATCTTCGGTTACGATGATGGCATTGTTCCCCCCCAGTTCCAGTAGGGTGCGTCCCAACCGCTCTCCCACAATGGCCCCCACCCGTTTGCCCATGGCCGTGCTGCCCGTGGCGGAAATCAAAGGAATTCTGGGATCATTTAGCATGGGCATTCCCACATCGGCTCGGGTGCCGATGATCATGTTAAACACCCCGTCCGCCCCGAATTTATCCACCACCGGTGCAATGATGTTCTGGATGGCAATGGCGGTCAAGGGAGTTTTGGAGCTGGGTTTAAACAGGCAGACATCCCCGCAAACAGCTGCCACCAAAGCATTCCATGCCCAGACAGCACAGGGAAAATTAAAGGCGGTGATAATGCCGACCACCCCCAAGGGATGCCATTGTTCATACATCCTGTGAAGAGGGCGTTCACTGTGCATGGTCAACCCATAGAGCTGCCGGCTCAAGCCCAGGGCAAAATCAGCGATATCAATCATCTCCTGGACTTCGCCCATTCCTTCTGCCTTAATCTTCCCGTTTTCAAGGGCGATCAAGGTGCCCAGGGCTTCTTTTTTTTCCCGCAATTGATTCCCGATTTCCCGAACCATCTCCCCCCGTTTGGGCGCCGGCATCATTTTAAAGGAGGCAAATGCCGTGGTGGCCTTTGCCATGAGGGTTTCATAGGCCGTGGTATCTGCAAGGACAATCTTTGCAATGGGCTGACCGTTTATGGGAGAATAACTAACAAGCTCCTGGCCTTTGGTCCTGATCCAACCATTGGCGCTACCGGTTGTGGCACCCTGATTTACAGCCGTTATACCTAGGTCTTGCAAGATTCCATTTATTTTTTTCTTTTCCATGGGGCTCCTTGTTTTCCATAAAGTCATATATATGAAACTCCGGCCATGCCGGTTATTGAAAAATAGTTAGTTCTTGTAATATAAGCCCTTGGGGCATAAAGTAAAATTCATAATATTTCTAATTATCATGAATTTTACTCATACATAAGGAACCCATGGACCTCTACCACCTAAAAACATTTTTCTTCCTGGCAAAGGTAAAAAGCTTTACCAAAGCCGCCAATCTTTTGTTTGTCACCCAGTCAGCGGTGAGCCACGCCATCAAAAAGCTGGAGGCTTCGGTTGACACCCCTCTGCTCCAACGAAAAGGAAAAACCATTGTGCTCACCGATGCTGGTCTCACCCTGTTTGCCTCCTGTGAAAAAATTTTTTATGAAATAGAGAGGGCCGACCAGGATATCGCCAGATTCAAACGGGAAGCCAAGGTTCGTATCCGCATCGGCAGTACCGTGGAGTTCGGTACCAGCATCCTGATCAATCACATCAAAGCCTTCCTGGATGCCCATCCGGATATACTCCTGGACTTTTTATTTTCCCATCATCTTGAAACACCCCTGGTTGAGGATGAAGTGGATCTAATCATTGACTGCAAGGAACATCTGCTGCCAAACCTTGCCAAAATTTATCTTTTCCAGGAGCGATATATCACCATTGCCTCCCCTGCATTTGTCAGGAAACACAAAATAAGGTTGGTGGAAGATCTTGAACGAATCAATATCCTGTCCAATGACAAGCATCTGGAATGGTGGCAAAATTTTATGACGGCCATCCCTGAAGAGAAAAGGCGCTGTCTGAAGAATGTGATCCAGATCAACCATATCCGGGGCATTATCAATGGGGCTATCTCTGGCTTAGGGATTGGATTTGTCCCCAAATACACGGTTCTAAGAGAGCTTGAAGAAAATGTATTAATCGATCCTTTTCCCCATATCAAGCCCGGGGCAGACCACTTTAATATTTTTATAAAGCGGGATAAACTGACATTTCAAAGGAACAAAGCCTTGGTGGACTATCTAAGCCTGCTCAAACCCTCTGAATTTGGTGTTGATTAAGCAAAGGAAAACTGACAGGATACCTGGCAAGCGATACAATGACCGATAAACCCGAATGATAAACCGACCTAAAGAAAGCAGACAAAACATGTGGAAACTGACCGATATAACAGAAGGAAAAGACAAGCAGGAAAGCCTGTTCAAACGGTTTGAAGGCTATGTTCTGGAAAAAAATCTAAATTTTATCATTGCCAAGGGAACCTGTATCAACCAGGGGGTAAAGACCCTTGGTCCCCAACAAGTAACCGCATATCTTAATGCATATGCGGCCTGTGATTTTTCCATGATCGCCCTGTTTAATGGAAATCCCAAAACCCCTTTTATTGCAGCAAATATGGAGATGGATCAAGGGATTGCCAGGGTCGAGTATCTCATCGATTTTAATCATGAGGCGACAACCGGGAAGGCAAGCCCTTTTTACAGCAAACTTTTGGGAGCATTTGCCACCCATTTTTTTGCCCTGCACCCCCAGATGCAACAGCTCAGGTTTCCCTTTGCCATTGAAAACATGGTGGGAAGTAAAATGACGGTTCTCGCCGTGGATTCGGGAACCGCCATTTTGCGATAAAGCATTTTTACCTATCGATAGTTAGAAACTAACCCTATCACCCGGGGCCGGGATAAAGGTGTCATAGCCTTTCTCCTGGAGCCGTTTTTCAAATGCCCGGCTTTGATCTTTCTCTCCATGGACAATGCCGATTTTTTTGATATTCAGATTGGACCCGGTGATGATGCGCTCAAGCTCATGCTTGTCCCCATGGGCGGAGAACCCGCCTATTTTAGCCACCCGGGCCTTCAAAGGGTAAGATTTCCCCAGTATCTTTACTTCCAGGGGTTCCTGGGAAGCACCTTCGCCATTGGCAACAGCCATGCCCATCTCTTCAATGCGTCGCCCAAGAGTATGCTGGGCCATATACCCCACCAGCAAAATAGTATTTTTGGGATCATGAATTTTATACCGCAAATGATGGAGAATCCGGCCAGCCTCACACATGCCCGATGCGGAAATCACCACGTGGGGACTCTCATCCCGGTTCAGCCGCATGGATTCTTCCACACTTGCCACAAATTTAATCTTGTCAAAATAAAAGGGATTCAATCCTTTTTCCAGAAAGGTCTTATGGGTCTCCTTGTCATAGCTTTCCGGATGTTCCCCAAATACAGTGGTGAGATTGGAAGCCAGGGGGCTGTCCACATAGATGGGTTTTCGAGGAACCTGGCCGGATTCATAAAGCTCATGGAGCATATAAATAATTTCCTGGGTACGGCCAAAAGCAAATGAAGGGATAACCACGGACCCGCCTCGTTTAAAGGTTTCGATCAGCACCGTTTTAAGGCTGTCCCCCAAATCGTCAACCGGGTCATGCTCCCGATCCCCATAGGTACTTTCAGTGATCAGCAGATCAATATCCCGGTCCTCTTCGTCAAACTCAAGCGTGGGATCCTTGAGAATGGGTTTGCCGAACCGCCCCACATCCCCGGTATACAGGATCCGACAGGTTCTATCCGCCTGTTTGACCGTGACCAGGGAAAAAGCAGACCCCAGAATATGGCCGGCCACATAAAATTTCACCGTGGTATCCTTTCCAATGGTCACCGGTGTCCCAAAGGGGTATCCGTCTATATATTCCAGGGACTTCTGGGCCTGGTCCATGGTATAAAGCGGGGAAACGCGTTTAAGACCATGGTCTTTCTGGAGTTTGGCAATGACCGTTGCATCCAATTCATAGGGACTCTTTTTCAAGAGTTTTTTAATATCGTTTTTTTCTTTGTGACTGATGTTCTTATTTCGCTTGTTCTGTTCCTGGCTGTAGAGAAAGGAGCGCAGGGATTTATAGTTCAGGTATTGGGCGTCTGATTCCTGGATATGACCGCTGTCCATAAGCATATACTCCAGGGCATCTTTGGTGGGGCGGGTGGTGATAATTCTGCCGTTGAAACCTTCTGCTGTCAGCATGGGGATCCGGCCGGAATGATCAATATGGGCATGGGACAACACCATGTTGGTTATTTTAGACCGGTCCAGACCAAATTTCTTGTTTTTTTCGGCACTCTCCTTTCTTCTGCCCTGGAACATACCGCAATCAAATAGAATTTGATCATTTCCCGTGTCCAGAAGATGCATGGACCCGGTTACCTCACCTGCTGCACCAAAAAATTTAAATTCCATAGTCACCTCATTTTCAGTTCAATATCAATTAAATACCTTCTGCAACAATTGGGTAGTCCGCTTGATCGGATCCTGGCGAATGGCTTTTTCTTCAACGGCCATATAATGGAAAATACCATCCATGCCCTTGTCAACCACATATTGGGTCAGGTTGGATTTCACATCAGGTACAAAGGGAAGGGCTTTATACTGACCCATCATGGCATCATAGGCCTGTACAGCCCCCACCTGGGACAGGGTGTCGTCAATAACCGGTTTCATTGCCAGAGCCAGCCCCGGGGACATTTTTTCCTTGAAATACTGGGTGGCGGCATCATCGGCCCCTTTATAAATTTCCTGGACATTCTCAAAACTCATGGCCGTAATGGCATCCAGAAAAAGATCTTTTGCCTGGGGCGTGGCCGCTTCTGCCGCCCGGTTCAATTTTAATTCCAGATCATCGGTCAGAGAGGCATACCCCACCTTATCCAATGCCATTTTCACCATGGACAGACTTTCCGGCAGAGGGATGTGAATAGCGTCATCCGTGTTAAACCCATTGGTGGCACTCAATTTTCCCACCACATTTTCAGACCCCACCCGGAGTGCTTCCTTAAGGCCTGCGGCAATCTCATCCATGGGCAATCCTGTCCCAGACAAAGTAGTGGTCTTTTCTTCTGTCACGCCAAAGGATTTAAGGGTATCGCTCCCCTTTTCAAGCCATGAATTCCCCCCATAAACCGACACAATTGACAAAAGAAAAATGGCGAGGCTTAGGCCAATACCGGTATATTTTCCTATCATTTTTTATTCTCTCCTTGTGCTGCATCAACTGCCATTGTTACTCTTTTTTGACCGGAAAAAATCCTTTTAACAGACCCTTGGCGTTATCCTCAACCGATTTTCCATCCGTATCGGACCCCCCGTTTGTATTAAGTATTTGTTTAATACTTTCTCCATCTGGCAACTTGCCGCCGATCATGGCCTTTAGATCGGGCCGTATCTTGGGAGAATCAAAGGATCCTGTGATAATTAACGGGATTAACAGCCCCGATCTTTCTTCGGTATCTCCCTGACCTTTTAAAGTGGCCACAAACTTAGGCTCCACCCGAAAGTCCAGTGCCTCTTTTACCAGGTCGGCAGTTCCCTTGGCCCCAAGACGGACAAGTGGAGAAATGAGACTGGCCCCCGGGATAGTCACAACCCCCTTGTCTGCTGAAAAGGGAATATTCAACTCGGCAAAATCCGTCCGGGGTTTTTTTGCCGGGGTTTCCCCAAGACCTATACCGGCAGCGGCATTGCGAACCGAATTGGCAATATCGATGCCCACAATGGCACCGTCAACAAATTTTACTTCCCCCTTGCCCCCAAGACTGCTTTTGATCCTATCCGGACTCTCCCCGGTAACCCCCATGGTGATGGTGGCCATTAACGTCCCTTCAAGAATTTCTTTTTCAAGGGCATCCTTGAGCAGGGGCATGGCCTGTATCCCTTTGGCATCCAACGTCACCCGGGTAACGGGTTCTTGGCCCCGGACATCCAGGCGGGTTTTGGAAGAGATGCTTCCCTGGTATAGGTTCAGGCTCAGGGGATCCAGATCGATCACCCCGTTTTTAGCGGTCACATGGACCAGGAAATCCTGGATTTTTACATTGGCCACCTTGAGGCTGCCCACTTTAATATTGCCATCCAGCAAAAGTTTTCTCAAGGGCCCGTAATCTGTTCGTTTCTGTGGACCGTCTTTCTTAACAACGGGTTCCTGCCCAGAGCCTTGCTGATTTTCCCCCGCTTGTTTGGGCGGCAGATACCGGTCCAGATCAATGCTGTCCAGAACCAGGTCGAATTTAAGATCCGGCTTATCAAAGGCCTTGGCATCGGCCCGAAACGTGAGCTTGGAATCATCCAAACCCAAAACACCATTTGAAATGGAGATCGCCTTGGCATTGCCCTCAATTTTTGCTGTCAGGGAAAGTTTGTCCAGCACTTTAGGGTCTGCCGTATTCACGGGAAAAGGCTGCCCCAAAGCGTCCAGAAGTTTTCTGGGTGAAAAAGAGGCAATATCCAGGTCAAGGACCATTTTAGGCGCACCCATGGGTTGACTGATCTTCCCTTTCAGCTGAATACTCAATTGTTCCAGAAGTTCAAGGGTCATATCAAGATTCAGATCCTGTTTTCCCGGCTCTTTACCCACAGGTCCTGCCATGCCTTTCAGGGAAACGGGTTTTCCATCAAATTTTGCAGACAACTTCACCCCGATAGGCTTGTCAAAACTGATATCAGACAAATTCAGGTTAAAATCCGAGATCTCTTTTTTCACCCCCGTGGTCTTATCCACATAGGAAATAAGCCCATTTAAAATGGAAAAATTTTCCACCAGAAAGGATTCAATGGAAAATTTCTCGTCGGCGGGGCTGGCAACCGTATCCTGTTTTTCAGTCTCTTTTGTTTGAGCAGCTTTCTTTTTCCCTGCATCGGGCCCGATATTTTCCCAGTTACCCTTTCCGTTCTTGGATTTTTCCAGAAAAAACCGGGGCGTATCCACCACAAAGGTGGACACCTCGACCTGCCGGGACAGCAGGGGCATCACTTTGAGCCGGACTTCAAACCGGTTCACGGTAATCATATCCCTGTTTTCAAATCCCTTGGGGCTGCCAAGACGAAGGTCGGAAAGACTCACCCCCACCCAGGGAAAGACAGATAACTCAATATCGTCCCCCATGGAAAAGGAGCGGCCGGTCTGCTCTGTGACCAGCTCTTCTATCATGGGTTTATACTGCTGAACATCCACAAACCGGGGGATCAGAAC
>JAFLJU010000614.1 GCA_022712835.1 Desulfobacteraceae bacterium | reverse complement strand
ATGGGGCCTTCCTAATCCCATGGGAGAACAACAAGCCAATAATCCCCTTCACGGTGTGAGCCTGGAACAGATTGTGAATAGTCTGGTTGAGCACTATGGGTGGGAGGCGTTGGGCGACCGCATTAAAATCGGATGCTTTACCAGTGACCCTTCGGTGAAATCCAGTCTCAAATTTTTGCGAAAGACTCCCTGGGCTAGAAAAAAAGTAGAGAACTTGTACATCACCGTGCAAAAGAGTGTGTGGAAACGGTCTGTTCGCTGATTCTGCCCCAGAAGTATTGGCCTTAAAATCAAGGAGATATATGTATTTTCCTGTTGCCGGAATCCATGCGGATCCACTCATTATTTTTTTTACGGCGCTCACGGTGTCTTTTTTTACTTCCATGGGCGGTATTTCCGGGGCATTCTTGCTGTTACCCTTTCAAATGAGCATTCTGGGGTATACAGCCCCTTCTGTTTCTGCCACTAATCATGTGTTTAACATCATTGCCATCCCCAGTGGGGTCTATCGGTACATAAGAGAGGGCAGGATGTTGTGGCCCCTGGCCAGGGTGATTATCTGGGGTACCCTGCCCGGGGTTTTTATAGGGGCCTGGATCCGCATCGAGTTTTTGCCCGACCCCAAAAATTTCAAGGTGTTTGCAGGAACAGTCCTGTTGTATATCGGATACAAGTTAATCAAGGATGTGATGGGTAGATACAAGGCAAGGGACAAAAATCCATCCGTCAAAGAAAACGGTTCATACCGTCTGGTCATGACAGAAGCATCATTCAAAAAAGTCAAATTCACCTTTGGGGAAAAATCCTATGGATACACCCCGGTAACCATTTATCTGGTTTGTCTTCTGGTGGGGATCATTGGCGGCATATACGGCATCGGCGGCGGGTCCATCATTGCCCCCGTGCTGGTGACGATGATGGGTCTGCCGGTTTATGTGATTGCCGGGGCCGCACTGATGGGGACCTGTGTCACCTCGGTTTCAGGCGTTATTTTTTATAAATTTCTGGCCTATGTATACCCGGAAGTGAGCATTGCCCCTGACTGGATGCTCGGTGCCTTGTTCGGTTCCGGCGGTGTTCTGGGCATGTATCTGGGTGCCAGGTGTCAAAAATATGTAAAAGAAATTTATATCAAAGGCATTTTAGCCGGTTGTATTTTGTTTATTTCCATAAAATATATTTCGGCATTTTTTATCTGAACCCTTTGATCGCTGGATGGCATTAATGGGAAGGGACCCTGGAAAAACAATTGGGATCTCAAGATTAATAATAGATTTTTTAATTTACAAGATTGAATCTGGGAAATTAAGGTGGTATAGAGATTTCTTTCGGTAATTTCAAACAAAAGGATATATTTGAAAAAATTTAAGTTAAGACATCTTTTCTTTGAGAAACGCGATCATGACCTGATCGGGATTGTCAATCGTGTTTATGATGAAGGTAATATCCTTGGGTATACCCGGAAATTGTACTACCCCTATTTTCATCCCCTGGGTATAAAAGAACTAGCAGAGTCCAAGGGGCTTCGCACGGCCTATGCCATTGTGAATCTGCTTGAATCCATGGAAAGGGGAGAGATCGAAAACCGCCTCCAGGCGTTGACGGCATTGAAAGATGAGGTGCTCAATACCGCCGGGGGGCCCATGCCGAAAAACACCGCCCGAATCCTTCTCCAGATCATGAAGGAGTTGGTCCGGGCCAAGGGTAACTATTCTCTTCAGCTTCAACTGGCTCATGATTTCAGGTTAGCAGCCTTTGGCAAACCCCGGGTGATCAGACGGCTGCTCAAGAACGATCATCTGCTGGAAATGCCTGAAGAATGGAATCAGCTCACCTTTGATGACCATGTTCACGATGCCAATACTTCCGGCCGGAAATCGCCCACCCATCTGATTATGGATGCCTGGATAAAGGGGATCCGGCGTTTGCGGGTGATTTATCACCATTGCATTGAACCCAGATTTGCGGCAGAACTCATCGAAGCGGCCAGGATAATGGAAATTGATCTTCGCATCGGAATTGAATTCTGGGCCCGGTACCGGGATCGTTACATCTCTTTTATCTGGGTATCCCGGGGACTTCCCGATGCCGAGGCATTCCTGTGTTTTTTGGCTGAACCCCATGTGGTTCAATTCATGGAACAGGGCCGTGCTGTATTAAAGTATCAGGAAAGATATGTGCTGGATCTTCTGGATGCATTTAACGAGCAATATCTGGATCAGATGTGCCAAACCTTTGATATTGATGTGCCAAGGCTTTGTCCTGAAAAATTTTTACAATTTGCCTCCCCTGTGTCATCCGTTCCCCACCTTGGGGAATATATCCACGCCCTGGCCGTTTCTGCAATGAAAGATCGCATGGATTTATTGAACCAGTCTTTTGGCACGGCAGATGCCAATGAACAGCAGGCGATCAAAGATCTGGTGGAACAAATGGATAGGTTCAGTACCCATGAAGTGATTACCACCTATCTGAGCCCTGAAAAATATCCGAATATCGTACATCCCTTTGCGGTCAGTGATGACCCGAATGTTCCGGATAGACTGAAGTTAAGTTTTCAGGAATTACTTGAACAGATAAATAGGCTTCATCATGATTTCAGAATTACCCTGAAACTTGGGGACTTGAAACCCGAAGATGTTCTTGAAATTTTGTATGAGGGAAACGGCCTGATCAACCGGCTTGAAATCATCAATCTAAAGGATTTCATCTCGGGGAAAACCGACCATCTTGTTTCTATCAATGAGCTTCAAGAGGCCATTAATACGGGGAGTCTGCTAAAATTAAAACGGGTGGTCCGACACATTAAATTGGCTGTGGAACAAGCCGGGTATGCAGATGAACCGGATCGAATCAAAAAATTGTTTAATATTCTCTATGATATTGATGCCCTGAAAATGATGTATGCGGTGCGTCCGCTCAAATCCAGAATTGGAAGCGATTCAACCGGTAAATCCCACCAGGCATACGGAATGGGGTTTGGCATTGTGAACACCCTGTCTTCACGGGCCATCAATCAAATCCAAAAGAATGCCAGCAACCGGTTGATCCTTCCGGCAAACATTAATGTGAGCCAGCAGATGACCTCTCTTCCGACCAATGAGATAAGCCGGGGGAGTAAATGGATGATGAGCGCCTTAAAATGGTTGCCCGGCCTTGATCAAATCATTCCTTTAAAAAAAAGGGAATGGACTCGGGAGTCCTTTTCCCTGGACATGAAAAGTTGCGGCAATATCGTCACCCTTGGGGGGGTTCAAAAAAATAATACAAATGGGTTTGGGATAGCCCTGGCCGCTGCCAAAAAACCACCCCTGCATACATCATGGAAAAATCTTAATACAAAATTAAAAAATTGTTTAAAGATTTTGATCGGTTTTGTTCCGGCTTTTGTCTGTTTCTCCCTCACCAAAGACTGGTGGTTTCTGGCCTATTTCGGTGCCTTTATATGGTTTTCGATCACAGGTTTCAGGGTCATTTTACAATCAGTTCTCGGCGGTGGCGGGATCAATCGCTCCTCTTTGCTTAAATGGAATGATTATGTCAGCTGGGATAGGCTGACCGATGCCCTGCTATATACCGGTTTCTCCGTGCCGTTGTTGGATTATGTAGTCAAAACACTGGTCCTTGAACGGGCCTTTGGCATCACCGTGGCCAGCAACCCCTTGGTCCTCTATTCGGTTATGGGGCTTGCCAATGGCATTTATCTTTCTTCCCACAACACCTTTCGCGGGATGCCCAAGGGGGCAATTACCGGTAATTTTTTCAGAAGTATCCTGGCCATACCGGTGGCGGTTCTTTTCAATAGCTTGTTCGGTGTCATTTTGATGTTTTTTAACACACCCGGGGTGGACGTGGTTCTTCAAAAATGGGCGGCGATTATTTCAAAAGCGGCTTCCGATGTGGTGGCAGGGGTCATTGAGGGAACCGTAGACAGGTTCCAGAATATGGATCTTAGGAAACGGGACATCCAAAAAAAGTTTTCTGACCTGTTTGACACCTATTCCCGGCTGGAGCTTTTGTTTCCTGAAACCGAGGAACTCAAGATCCTTGAAAAGCCAAAACTATTATTTAGCAGCAGGAATTCTGAAGCAAAGGATCTTTCGGTGATGATCATTATCAATTCCCTGGACCTGTTTTATTTCTGGATGTATCTGCCAAGGGCAAGGATGACCATGCTGGATATGGTGTCGCACCTGACACCGGAAGAAAAAACCATATTTCTGCAATCCCAGAAACTGCTGGAACAGGAGCAATTTATCTCCAGGCTTTTTGTGGACGGAATCCTGGGTGAAAATTTCCCCCGGCCCCTGTCTTTTTACCTGACAACCTACAAGAGTTATCTTTTTGCCATACAAAAGCAGAACCACTCTTTTAAGAAATCCTAGACGGTTTTTTGCCACTCTGCCAATAAAATAAAGTGTTCTCGCGTTCTTCCCTTTTATAGAGGGTGAAAAAAATATTTTATGGCTTTTTCCAATTCGTAAAATATTGTATAAAGTAGTTAACCCTGTTGGCAAATCACATGATCAGTCCTGACTATTGATTTTTTAAAAGAAGGGTTTTTCAAAAGAAAATATTTCGTATGATATTTATTGAATTTAAGTCTAAACCATAGTGGCCGACCCAGATGGACAGTTTCTGAACCAGGGCTTTTTACAGAACCGTCAAATTAATTAAGGGGAGCTTTTTTATGGCAACCAGGGAACAAATCATTAATCGTGAACTTTATGATGCTGTCTTGTTTGATCTGGACGGTGTGGTTACCAGGACAGCAGATACCCACGCAACCGCCTGGAAAATGCTTTTTGATCAATATTTGGAAAAAAAGAGCGGCAGTGACGATTATCAGCCCTTTGATCTTAGGGATGACTATATCAGATATGTGGATGGAAAACCCCGCTATAAAGGGGTTGAATCTTTTCTTACCGCCCGGGATATTGATATCCCCCTTGGG
>JAFLJU010000518.1 GCA_022712835.1 Desulfobacteraceae bacterium | reverse complement strand
GCGCCGCATTCCGGATATGCTTCACATTCTTTTCTGTTTGGGGGGGAAGATCCTTGGTTTTCTGAAGCTGGTAGATCCCTGCCTGTATATTTTTAAGGGGGGGGTGTATCTGGCTGGCAACGGCAGATGAGAGATTGGCTGTTTGTTTTTGCAGCGCTTGTCCTTTAAGGGAAATACTTTGGAGATCCATGATTTGTTCATGGACATGATCCAGTTCGTCAATACTTTGGGCAACGGCCTTTTTGGTTGTATACAGGGCCAAAAGCAGTTTGATTTTTGCCCTTAACAGACCTATATCAATAGGATTTGGAATGAAATCAAGTAACAACGAAGGAAAGGGAGCAAAAAGATCCAGGGGCGTGGAAGCATTGGTAATGACCACCAGGGGGGTTATTTCTGAACTTCCATGGTTTGAGAGTCTTGCCGCTAATTTCAAGGCGTTGATCCCAGGGAGATCATTTTCCATGAATATCCCGATAAATTGATGGGTGACCAGCAATTCAACAACATCTGCGTCATCGTTCGCCCGGATTATTTTCAGCCCGGGAAAAGCTTCCAACCCCTTTGAAATCGTGTGGACAGAAGTATCAGATGCGATGACAAGCAATTGGTCCTGGTTTATCTTCATTGCGCGTTCCCCCTTTTTTCATAGTTGGTGGAATTGATTCTATCATTATCTTTTATCAGAATCTTGCTTTTAAATTAAGTGAAATCATGTAATAAATTTAAATTGGTGGTAAAACTTTGAATTTCAGGCACAGGTAGATAAAAATGACCTTTATTGCAGATCTCCACATTCATTCCAAATACTCCCGTGCCACGGCCAAAAATTTAGATCTTGAAAATATTTACCGTGCCGCACAGATCAAAGGTATTGCCGTGGTTGGTACCGGGGATTTTACCTATCCTGCCTGGATAGAAGAAATTGAATCCAAGCTGGAAGAAGCTGAACCCGGACTTTTTTCCCTGAAGCGGGAAATTGCAGAACCCATCGATGAAACCCTGCCGGTATCCTGCCGGAATCAGGTTCGTTTTATGTTGCAGACCGAGATCAGCAATATTTATAAAAAAGAGGGTCGGGTTCGGAAAAACCACAATCTGATTTATTTTCCGGACATTTTGGCGGTTAAAAAGTTTAACGCAAGGCTGGATGGGATTGGCAATATCAAATCCGACGGTCGTCCCATATTGGGACTGGATGCAAGGGCGCTTTTGGAGATCATGCTGGAAACCTCTGATCAAGGATTTTTTGTCCCGGCCCATATCTGGACCCCCTGGTTTTCCATGTTTGGTTCAAAATCCGGGTTTGACACCATTGAAGAATGTTTTGGTGACTTGAAGGAGTATATTTTTGCCGTGGAAACCGGGCTTTCTTCGGATCCCCCCATGAACTTTCGGGTATCCGATCTGGATCATGTCAGCCTGATGTCAAATTCCGATGCCCATTCTCCGGGCTATCTGGGCAGGAACGCTTCTGTCTTTAATACGGATCTGGATTATTTTGCCATGAGATCCGCCCTTGAAACCCGGGACACTAAAGTTTTTCATGGCACTCTGGACATGTTTCCCCACCAGGGCAAATATCATTATGACGGCCACAGAAAATGCAGCATTTGTCTGAATCCCGAGATAACCTCAGAATATGGCGGCATCTGTCCTGTGTGTAAAAAACCCCTGACCCTGGGGGTGCTTTACCGGGTTCAGGAGCTTGCCGATCGAAAGGAAGGGTATTTGCCCGAGAACCGCCAGGGGTATACTCATATTATTCCCCTGGCCGATATCCTGGCCGAGATTTTTCAGGTGGGTCCCAAAACCAAAAAAGTGGCGACCTATTATCAAAAGACCATTGCCGCTTTGGGACCGGAACTTCCTATTCTTACCGACCATTCCTTTGATGATATCCAAAGGGCCGGGGTGCCGTTATTGGCCGAAGCCATCATGAAAATGCGCACCGGTGATATCCGGATTGACCCCGGGTTTGACGGTGAATTCGGTAAGGTGAATATCTTTTCCGGTCAAGAAAGAGAGGCCCTTCGGGGGGAGAAAACATTGTTGTTTTCCCTGCCGGTTCAGCAGGCTTCAATCGGGGAAAATAGCGCGCCCTTGCCCGGTTTTAAAAAAACAGACCCTAAAAAAACAGATCCCAAAAAACCGGATTTTAAAAAAACAGATCTGGGAAAACGGGTCCTGGAAAAAAATGATTCTCCTCTCTCGGAATCAAGTCGGCCGGAAAGGGAACCCGGGCTTATGGAGGGATTGAATCCGGGTCAAAGACAGGCGGTGGAATCTGCTCATTCTGCCATTTTGATCCAGGCCGGACCCGGTACGGGTAAAACCAGAACCTTAACGGCCAGAATCGCTTACCTGATCTGCGAAAAGAAAACAGATCCCGGGTCCATCCTGGCGCTGACATTTACCAACAAAGCTGCCAGACAGCTGTCTCAACGCATTGATACCTTTCTCCCGCAAGAGGGATCAAGGGTTCTGGCGGCCACCTTCCATGGATTTTGTCTGAAATTATTAAAGGAATATTTTGAGTTTGATGCCGGTCTCATGACAGATACCCTGAGGCTTGAATTGATTAAAACCGGGCTTGAAGCAGCGGTGGCAGCTGATTCTCCCGTGGACAACGGGGCTGGGTGTGGTTTTTCAGGGAAAAAAGGGGTGGGTGAACTGGACCGGATGATTTCTTTGTGTAAACAGCAACTATTGGGACCTTTTGATGATCTGGCCCCTATTGTCGGCGGTCAGGATGCCGGGGTGTTCCGTCGGGTCTACAAGGCTTATCAGCAGCAGTGCCGGGAAACAAAATTGGTGGATTTTGAAGAACTGATTTTTTTGTTTTATTCTCGCCTCATCGCATCTCCCGGGGTGTTGGCCCGGGTGCAAAAAAGGTTTGCCCACATCTTTATTGATGAATATCAGGACCTGAATCACGGCCAGTATGAGCTGGTCAAATTGCTGGCCCAGAAGAGTTCCCTTGTGGTGATTGGGGATCCCGACCAATCCATTTATGGATTTAGGGGATCGGACAATGCCTATTTTAAACGATTTGCAACGGATTATCCCGGGTGTGAACAGATTTTTCTGCACCAAAATTATCGTTCCACCCAGACCATTTTGGACGCTTCTTTTCAAATGATCTCCCATTCTGTTGAGAGGGGGTCCCAAAAAATATTTTCCACTCTTAATACTGCTCAAAAACTAATCATTAAGGAGACATCCTCGGAGGCTGCTGAGGCCGTGGCCGTGGGAAAAATGATAGAAACACTGGTTGGGGGACTGTCCTTTTTTTCCATGGACGCTAGAAATATGGACGCCAGAAATATAGATGCCAGAAATATAAATGCCCAGATAGATAACCACAATTTGGATCTGGGAAATACTGCCGCTGGAAAAGGGCGATCTGTCCCGGAAAAAGAGTATTCTTTTTCAGATTTTGCCGTTCTTTTCCGAACCCGCAAACAAAGTGAATCCTTTGCCGAGGTATTTCAAAAACAAGGTATTCCCTTCCAGACGGCAGATAAAAAGAATCGTTACTCCCAGGACGGAATTCAACAGGTGTTGAGTCTTTTCAGGATCATCACACATAGGGCCCATAAAACCGATTACCAGATTATCAAGGATCATTTAAAAGGAACAGGGCAGATCCAGGCGGGCTTTGACCCTGTTATTGAACAGGCACCGGGTCAAGATAGTCTTACCTGTCTTCAGACGATCATTGATTATCTAAATATCGGATCAAAGATTCGACAGACCGATGCCCTGGCTAGGATCTATGAAAGTCTTCTCTTTTTGGCCCGCCTTTATCCTGTCCCACAAGAGTTCATGGACTACCTTGCCCTGGACCAGGATCCGGACCATTTGACAGGAACCGTTGAGCGTGTCTCCCTTTTGACCCTGCATTCGGCCAAGGGGCTGGAGTATCCGGTGGTGTTTGTCACCGGGTGTGAACAGGGATTGATTCCCTTTGCAAGGGAGGGTAAACCTTGTGAGAATCTTGAAGAAGAACGGCGCCTTTTTTATGTGGGGATGACCCGGGCCATGGATATTCTTTGTTTGACTTATGCCCAGAAAAGACGCATATATGGCACCAGTCAAGAACGACAACGCTCCTTTTTTATTGACGATATTGAAAAAAAATTGGCCCTTTATGAAAAAAATGTTGTCCGGGCCATGGAAAAGAAAAAGCCAATTCAATTGGAGTTGTTTTAAGGGGATATCTCTTGGGACAAAAGTATAATAGAATAGGGTAAATGGAATAAGGGTTAATAGAACAGGAAATAAAAGAACCGGGAATGAAGAAAATGAAAGACAATATATTCAAAACAATTGAGTTGGAAAATGGCCAGACCCTGGAAATTTACGATGAATCCAGAAAAATAGCGGCCGACGCCTATGTGGTGATCATGGGGATCCGGATGAAAATAATTATCCAAAAGAATCTTTTTATGGCACAAGAAATCTCTGATGAAAAATTTGCGGATATCCTGGACATTGTCGGGGAGGATATCCTTTATGAATACAAGAGTGAACGCAACATGATCATGTCCAAAGAAAAGGATCAGGTGTTTGAAAGCCAGGTTACCACCTTTGAAAAGAACATGGTGTCATATATATCCAAACCCATTTTTCCGGAAAAAATGATATTAAAGGAATACAGGGAAAGGATTGAAAAGAAGAATAAATACAAATAAAAAAGATTTCATCCCCCGGGAAGGGCCGGTTTGTTTGAAGGTCACTTTCCTGGTGATTCTTTTCCTGATCTGCCTTTTACAGGATCGGTCTCGGGCGGACATTTACCAGTACATTGACAGTGGCGGGGTCCTTTATTTTACCAATACCCCCACCTCGTCGGACTATGTATTGTATATCAGGGAAAAAACCGTTGGACTAAAGATGGGGATTGCCTCCCGGAACTATGATTCCATTATTCACAAAGCCCAGGCAAAATATGGGGTTGCGGTTTCCCTGATTAAAGCGGTGATTCATGCCGAATCCGGTTTTGATGCCCAGGCAGTCTCAAAAAAAGGGGCCAGGGGTCTCATGCAGATTATGCCGGATAATTACAAGGTGTTGTCCATCTCAGACCCCTTTGATCCCTCCCAGAATATCATGGGGGGGACCCGGTATTTGAAACAGCTGCTAAACCGGTATGATGACAAACTGCCTCTGGCCCTTGCCGCTTACAATGCCGGACCCAACGCTGTGGATAAATATGGACAGATTCCGCCCTACAAGGAAACCAAAAACTATGTCCAAAAGGTCATGACCCTGTATAACCGCTACAAACATCGTTTTGAATCCCCTTGATAAATTGGATTAACCGATCTCTCATGTCCGGTCGTTCCAGCGCAAAGGCCAGGTTGGCCATTTGGAATCCTACCTTATCCCCGCAATCAAATCTAGTGCCCTCAAATTGATACCCAAAGATGGGCTGCTCTTTAAGCAAGGTTTTCATGGCATCGGTCAGCTGGATTTCCCCCCCGGCTCCCTTTTTTTCTTTGCCCAGGTGTTTGAAAATAGCGGGGGTCAGGATATATCGGCCAATGATGGCTAGGTTTGACGGTGCTTCTTCGGGGGAGGGTTTTTCAACCATGTCATTAATTTCGTAAATTTTGTTTTCCAATTGGATGGCATCTAAAATACCATATTTATCGGTCTGGTCATGGTCCACTTCCATGACCGCCGCAATGGAGGCCCGGAACCGGTCAAATTGTTTTACCATTTCCTTTAATACGGGCTTGTCGGTCTGGATCAGGTCATCGGCAAGGAGGACGGCAAATGGCTCATCCCCCACAATATCCCTGGCACACCAGATGGCATGGCCCAATCCCAGGGGTTCATTTTGCCGCGTATAAACAATGGTTCCGGTTTTGGGTACCAGTTCCTGGATCTGTTTAAGCAGATCTGTTTTGCCTTTGTTTTGAAGGGTGAGTTCGACTTCAAAGCATCGGTCAAAATGATCTTCCAACGCTTTTTTACCCCTGCCAGTCACAAAAATAATCTGTTCAATCCCGGCATCAAAGGCTTCTTCCACGGCATATTGAATAAGTGGCTTGTCAACCACCGGTAGCATTTCCTTGGCCATGGCTTTGGTGGCAGGGAGAAACCGGGTGCCAAGTCCTGCCACCGGGAAAACTGCTTTCTTGATCTTCATAAAAAATCCTTGGAGTTAGACTGATTGAACATAAGAGAATGGAGCTTTCCACTCTATTCTTTTTGGAATTAAACACACTATATGCGTTTTATTTAAAAGAGATTTAGATGTCAAATCAATTTGTTTTTATCTGGTATCCATGGGGTTGCATGAAAGCTTCCAATTTAACGATTAAGGTTGCACTTGATCCTCCCCCATTAGATTGGACGATAGGTTAGGTTCTTTATCTATTGCCCCGTTAAATACCTGTTCCAAAGCGGTTTTGTTTTCAGATACGGCACCTGCCGCCCCGCCTTTACAAAGGTGCCGGAGCCAACCACAATTTTCAACTATTTGCCCATATTTCATATGAAAATGTTAGGGAAGCCTCATCAAGGAAGTTGCATAATTCCTAAAAGGTATTATTATTTCTTCTATAGCCAGAGGTCAAGTAACACCAGCAACTGCTGTCGGAACAGGGCCATACGCGACATACCTATTTTTAAATTGACCTGATACTAAATAAATTTTCCAGGAGCCAAATAGATGAAAACTTTTTTTTCAATCCAGTCCAAAATTCT
>JAFLJU010000636.1 GCA_022712835.1 Desulfobacteraceae bacterium | reverse complement strand
CAAATAAGTATCATGGATATCACCCTTAGAAAACACGAAGAAAAAAAACGAAAAAAACTCGAAGAACAACTCAGACAGGCACAAAAGATGGAATCCATCGGAACCCTAGCCGGTGGCATTGCCCATGATTTTAACAATATTCTCTTCCCGGTGATGGGGTATGCAGAAATGGTTTTAGACGACCTTCCAGAAGCCAGCCCCCTGCGATTGCCCCTGCAGGAAGTGCTCAAGGGAAGCTTGAGAGCAAAAGATCTTGTGGAACAAATTTTGATGTTCAGTCGCCAGACACATAAAGAAAACAAACCTTTGAAACTGCATTTGATTCTCAAGGAAGTTTTAAAATTATCCCGGGCAACCCTGCCCACCACCATTGAAATTCGTCAGAAGATCATTCAGGGAACCGGAATGGTTTTGGCTGATCCCACCCAGATTCATCAAATTGTCATGAATCTTATCACCAATGCCTTCCATGCCATGGAAGAGGATGGCGGAATTTTAACGGTGGAATTAAATGAGGTACAATTTTTTTCTGACTCTCTGCCAAGTCCCCACCTGGCACCTGGATGGTATGTCTGTCTGATTGTTTCGGACACCGGCATCGGCATAAATTCTAAAACCCTCGAAATAATTTTTGACCCCTATTTTACCACAAAAGGGAAGGGAAAAGGTACAGGATTGGGCCTGGCTGTTGTTCATGGAATTGTGAAAAGCTATCAGGGTGAGATCATTGTGGAAAGCAAAACAGGACAAGGGACCACCTTTAAGGTGTATCTGCCACGGATATTGTCTGAAGACCGGAGTCCGACAGGCCTGGAACCCAAAAAAAATCTCAACGGCAGCGGACATATTCTATTGATTGATGACGAAAAACCCATCTGTGTTATGATTGAACAGATGCTGGAACGTCTGGGATACAGGGTAACATCCCACCATAAAAGTCCGGATGCCCTGAAAGCCTTTCTTGCTGCCCCAGACAATTTTGATCTTGTTATTACAGACATGACCATGCCCGATATGACTGGTGATGCGCTTGCAAAGGCAATAAAAAAAACCAGGCCCAAGATGCCCATTATTTTATGTTCCGGGTACAGCAAAAAAATCAACCAAGGCGAAACCGACCAGATTCAAGTGGACCATATCCTGATGAAACCCGTACTCAAAAATAATCTTGCAAAAGCGATTCTCATGGTTTTAGAAAAATCAGTACAAACCCAAAAAGCCACAATGGATATAATGTAAACCCTGTTATGAATCGTATCCAGGTATCTGAAAAAAGGCACCACATTCATCATCAGCCTGCCCGTTTAAAAATAAATTTTCATTGAACATCTGCATATTTGTGCTTACATTCTGAAACTTAAAATCAGTATTTTTTAACGGGAATTGCTTAACATCAACAATGGGATAAACTCGATACCATGAACACAAGAGAACCAGACCATTTAAACCTGTTATGTGACATGGGGGAACTGACCTCCATTGTTACGGGAAACTCAGACATTGAAACCTTTCTTGCAAGCACGGCAGCTCTTGTTGCCCAACGCCTGAAAGCCCATGTCTGCTCCATCTACCTGTTTGAAGCCATGGCAAACCGCCTGGTTCTCAAGGCCACCCAGGGTCTGAAGCCCGAAGCCGTTAACTCGGTGACAATGAAACCGGGAGAGGGACTTGTGGGCCTTTGTTTTGAGAAAGGCACCATCATCCGTGAAGGCAATGCCCCCCAAAACCCTAGGTTTAAATATTTCGACAATGCCGGAGAAGAAGCTTTCAATTCGTTTCTTTGTGTACCCATCCACAGCGGGGTTGAACAAATAGGGGTATTGGTTGTCCAACACAGGGAACTTAACCATTTTACCCTGTTTGATGAAAGGGCATTGAAAACCGCCATGACTCAACTGGCCGGCGCCATTGAAAACGCACGGCTTTTAATGGAACTACTTCCAGAAACCCCCCGGCCCCATCGACAAGGATTGCCCCCATTCATTAAGGGAGAACCCGCCGGCACCGGATCTGCCCTAGGCAAGGTTATCATCCCCAACCAAAACAGAAAATCCCTGTTATACGGATCGGATCCGTCAGAGGCCCACCACACAAGACAGGAATTTAAAACAGCGGTTGAAAGAACCACCCAGGAACTCAAATCACTCCAGGAAAGATTTGCCAGACGCCTGCCGGAAAGTGCCTCCCTGATTTTTACCGCCCACTTTATGATTTTAAAGGATAAAAAATTTACTGGCAAAATGGAGCAGCTCATGGATGAGGGAGAGCTCCCCATTGCCGCTGTAAAAAAAGTGGCCCGAAAATATATTGATCTGTTTTCCGCAAGTCCCCAGGCCTATATGCAGGAAAAAGCCGTGGACGTGGAAGATTTGAGCATTCGCATCCTGTCCAATTTCCAAGCCCCAAACACCCGGGAAAAAACCGACAAAGGCTGTATTGTCGTTGCCAGAGAATTATACCCTTCAGATATTTTAAAGCTTGTGGCCGATGGGATTAAGGGAATCATCCTTGTGGGCGGCGGGGTCACCTCCCATGTCACTATCCTCTCCCGCTCCCTTCAAATCCCCTTAATCATAGCAGATGAACCAAAGTTACTGAACCTTCCTGTTGAAACACTGCTGCTTATGGATGCAACCCAGGGCAATATCTATATCAACCCGGATGCCAAGACCCTTAAACTGTTTACGACCAAACACCGGGCAGAAAAACAGGTCAAGACACAGCTCATGAAAGATCAAACCTTCAGCCTGGATGGCAAGCGGATCACCCTCCTGGCAAATATTAACCTGCTGAGCGAAATCGGTCTGGCAAAAGAGCTGAAAGCTGAAGGGGTGGGGCTCTATCGGACAGAGTTCCCCTTTTTAATCCGCACCGGTTTTCCCTCGGAAACAGAGCAATTTTTGATCTACAAACAATTATTCGACCAGATGAAAGGGGATCTGACAACAGTGAGAACCCTGGATGCCGGTGGAGAAAAGACCCTTTCCTATTCCGGATTCACAAGGGAGGCAAACCCCGAGCTTGGCCTTCGGTCCATTCGGTTTTCACTCAAGCACAAAGAGGTGTTTGAAACCCAGATTCGGGCAATTTTACGGGCAGCCCATGGAAAAGAAAACATTCGCCTTATGTTCCCGTTGATTTCCTCCATTGATGAGTTTGAGGAAGCCAGACAAGTGGTGTCTGACTGTGCACTGAATCTTGAATTGGAAGGGATTGCCCACAACAACACCCTTGCCGTGGGCATGATGATCGAGCTGCCATCGGTCCTGAGCACCATGGATGAATTTGCCCAAATGGCTGATTTTTTTTCCATCGGCACCAATGATTTTGTTCAATACATGATGGGGGCAGACCGGGCCAATAAACTGGTGGCAGACTATTATATTCCCTATCATCCGGCCGTCAACCGGGGGATTGACACCATTGTCAAAGCGGCTGATCGTCACGGCATTGATGTTTCAGTTTGCGGTGAAATGGCCCATGATCCGGATTATATCCCCTTTCTTTTGGGAGTGGGCATCCGTACCTTAAGCGTTGACCCCCAGTTTCTCCCTTCGGTTCAAAAAACCATTACCGCGCTTTCCCTGGAGCAGGCCGCAAACTATGCCAAAAGAATGCTGGCCCA
>JAFLJU010000328.1 GCA_022712835.1 Desulfobacteraceae bacterium | reverse complement strand
GATTTCCAATCAATATAACCGATTTCAGGAACAATGGTCACACCGGGTGCCAGGGTTATCTTGGACTGAAGGTAATATGCGGCATCTGCATCCTTCTGAAAGAGCGGATGATCCAGTTCTGCTGCGGTATATCCCAGCCCCGCTTCAAGGGTGAACATCTCATTAATTTTATAGCCGGCCACCAAAAGATACCCATGGGCATCATTGTCAAAGTTAAATGCCCCCTGATCAAAGGGCTGATTTAGCATCCCATAATTCCCGACATTTTGACCCAGCCAGACATTTGCATTAATATAAGCAGCTCCCATTTTGACCCCACCACCCAGGGCAACAACATAAGACTGAACACCATATTCGATATTGTCGTCAGATATTACATCAAAAGAATTATACCCACCGGCGATCTGTAAATGCCAGTCATCCTTGGAAAATTTATATTTCGCTTCAATTTTGGGAATTTTAACTTCTGTTGATTTTCCAAAAAACTGGTTAGTTGAGGGTTGTACAAAAGCAATCTGAAAATCGCCGAATTCCAGCCGTATCATGGGATTCCGCCCACTGTAAACCCCACCGAAATCAAATAAATTGGTATCGTCCCACCAAACCTGATTGGAATAAAACATGTTCAAAGGGGAATAGGCCTGCCCCACAAGCAAAGATCCCGCACCAAAATGCCATTCACCGTAAAGGATACGAATTTGGACTTGGTCATCTGTGCCATATTCAAAACGCCCTGTTAATTGATCATTCACCTTAACCCTGGCGCCAATACGGGAATTGGACTGGAGATTTTGTACATAATCTGTATGTGACTCAACAGTTCCTGCCGGATCACGCCTTTCAACAAAGGTTTGAATTCGGGCCGAGCCATAAAAATTCCACTCTGCCCCAAGGGCAGATGTGGCCGTCATTAATAAAACGACAATCAATATCAATAATTTTTTCATTATACTTCCCTTACATTTGAGATTGAACAGAAACCGTCACAACTTCCATAACTATCGCCACTAAATATGCTCTTTACAAAGGGTTGTCAATTAAATCAAAAGATTTAACTCTGGCTGGCAGATAGGCGCTGGCTGCTGCCAGATTGAAAAAATCCACGGTTTTGAATTATGATTGACATTACCCTATAACTGGCGTAGACCCATTCAATTATTTTCATACTTAAATTTGTTTCAAAAACCAATACCTAATTTTCCCCAGGAGATTATTGTGCTGAAAGAAAAATCCATGCGTTGTTCTCTGAGTTTTATTTTTATTGTCCTCTTGTTTACATCCAGTGCCCTTGGGGCGCCTTCACGGAACAAATTTTCTTCCGGCGATTTTCTCGAAATTAATAAAATTATCTGGCATAGCCAGCACCCACAGTCGCAAATAGATAATTCAGCATACCCCATAAGTACCCCCGACGATTGGATGCGGTTTAGCCAGGACGCCGCTTCCGGAAAAAGTTTTTTCCTGACAAATGACATTGATATGCAGGGAGCCTCGGTTGACCCTATTTTACTGTTCACCGGCAGCTTTGATGGCAAGGGACATACCATCCGCAATTTAACCATCAACCCATCCAATGAAGTTAACCCGGGTTTTAAAACATTTTCTCTGTTTGCCGTTATACAAAGTGCCACTCTCAACAACCTCACCTTCGAGAACATAACCAGTACCATACCCGAAACAAGCGGCCTTATTGTAACCGGTACCCTGGCCGGTCAAATCGGGTACAGTAAACTTTCAAACATTCATGTTAAAAATTCCAAGATCACCCTTAACCATCCGAAATCCACAGTTTCCCTTATATTGGGAGGATTTGCCGGTTTGACATCCGAATTAGAAATCACCTCATCCAGTGTGGATGCAGACATCGCAGTCAATTGTCAAATTTCAAAGAACCCGGGCTTTAACAATATTGGCGGATTTATCGGCCGTTCCAGCGGGAAATCAAGCGTTACCGATTGCCATAGCACCGGAGCCATCAATGTGACCAATAATACCTTTCCGGATTCTTTACTAAATTGCGGTGGATTTATCGCACTTGGAATCATTGGCAATGACACCTTTGTTGATTCCACAAGTCAAAACACCATTCACGTAAGTGCTGTAAATTCATATCAACTTGCCCTGGGCGGATTTGCCGGATATCTACGTGACGCCAATCTGTCGGGCAGTTCTTATACGGGAAATATGTCTGCCGATATTCAATCTTTAAGCAGTACCGTTCAAAATGTTCCAAACGGCATAGATTTCAATCTGGGAGGTTTTGCTTCCAAAATTATCAATACCACCATTACCACCTGTAGCACCAGCGGTACCATCTCTTTTTCAGGTTTCTTTATTGGCGGCATCGGCGGTTTCCTGGGGATGGCAGATCCCGATTGTTCTATCACCGATAGTGTATCGGCGATGACCCGGATTGATCTGAAAGATGTTACACTTCTGGGCTATCCCTTATCAGAGAAAATCCTCTATGCGGCCATAGGGGGATTTGTCGCTCTAGCAGATTCCGGATACTACGATAAAAATAGGGTTGCACCCGATACCCAGTTATTTATAAACGGCCCTATTGTTTATGGCGACATCAGTTCAGATAATAAAATTCAGTATGTCATCGGCGGATTTGCGGCTATGGCAGGGTGGAACCCCTATGGTGACAAACCTGTGAAGATGACCCAATGCCGGGTGGGAAAAATCCGGCTGGACAGCCCTGCCACGATGGGAGGGTTTATCGGATATGCATCCGGGTTAACCGGTATCCAGGATGACGGCATAACACCCTCCTTCAATAAAAATACCATCGGGACCGCATCCCTTACCTATCGCAGCAGTGATATGGATCCGTATATGGATAGATATATGGGAGGGTTTGCAGGTTATCTGGAAAATTCTATTTTAAGTGAATCAACAGTTGAATCCGCTACCATCACAGTTGGACAAGGGACAAATTCGGCTAATCATGTGGGGGGTTTTGTCGGATATTCTGCAACATCGTCCATATCACAAAGTGCATCAAATGCCACCATCAATTTAGCAGATGAGGACGGTCACCTTGCTACTGGTAATTTTATAGGCGGATTTGCAGGCTATGCCACGGGCAGCTATCTTGACAAACAAAATTTTGACAAATGCTCCACAAGCGGGTTCATCCAATCCGGGGATAATTCTGAAAGCATCGGTGGATTTATTGGCTCATTGATGGATAGCAGTTCTGTCTTCAGTTGTTTTTCGACAACCTCTGTCACCAGTGGCCAAAACAGCTCGAATTTAGGCGGTTTTGTCGGATCATGTGTGGATGCAACCATCAAATATGCCTATTCCCAGGGCCCGGTGAGTGCCATTGGAGATGCGATGAATTATGGTGGATTCGCAGGGTCGGTTAAACACTCCACCATTGAGGACGGCATCGCCAGTGGACCGGTTTCAGGTGCCTCTGATAAGACGACCCTCCTTAAGGTCATAGAGGATGCAGGTAAATTCGTCAAGGCCGCCTCGGAAGTGGCCGGGGCTGAAGTTGAAGTCCCAATCGCCCTGTTAACCTTTGCAGATAACCTGTCGGATTGTGTCGACGCCGGAAAAACCCTCATCCAGGATTTCAAAGACCTGACGTCTGATACACAAAACTTCAGCGGTTTTTTTGGATATTCGGAGTCGTCCGCATTTTATACCTGTTATTTTGACAAAGACACAACCGGTTTTAAGACGATCAGTATTGCGGAAGCCGCGGCCACTGTAGCCGAGGTGCACTCGATAAAGGCCTTGCAGACCACAGAACTATCCTTTTTCAATAACCCTTCCCTGTCCCTGAATCCAACCCAATGGTCTAGCCGAGACAATTATCCTAGGCTAGAATGGGAGTAATCACATAAAGCCGATAAGAAAATAGATAAGGGGAAGGGTCACAAAGGAAAACAAGATACCGTAGCCAATGGCGGCATTGGCCACGTCTGCCCGAAGATTGCCAGCCGCAGCCAGAATCCCGGCCATCACCATGGAAGGCATGGCCGCTTCAAAAACCGCCACCTTAAGGACAGGCCCTGAAATACCCAGGGCCACAAGGATTCCAAAGGCAATGATGGGAGAGACAATCATCTTGAGCCCCATGGTAATAAGGATGGGGGTGATATTGGACAGGGGTTGGCGAAACTTAAGCTGGGCCCCCACACTGAAAATCACCAGGGGGATAAGGGTGGCGGAAAGCCCCTTGAGCAAAAAAAGCGGCGTTGCAGGGATAGGAATCCGGGCAAGCAAGAGTCCTAAAACCAAGGCGCTGAAGGGCGGAAAACCCATGATACGCAATAAAACAGTTTTTACGGATACCCGGGTGGAGTTGCCATAAACCGACATGACAATGGTTCCGAATGTGGCCACGGCCAGAAAGGATCCTAGCTGATCATAGAGGATGGCATATTTCAGATTCTGCTCCCCTAAAAACCCGGCAATGGCGGGGAATCCATAAAAAGAGGTATTGCCCAGGGCAACGGAAAGCATTACCGCCCCGGTTAATTTCCGATCCCACCCCAACCTCTTTGAAATTAATAATACCCCACCTACAGACAGAAAGACAAGGACCCAGGGAACCAGGACCAACACCAGAAGGCTTGTATCAAACTCAAGCCCGTTGAGTTTGAGCAACACGGTTGCCGGAAATGAAATCCAAATCACATATTGATTGAGCACCTGGGCAGTGTTTTCCGGAAACGCCGGAAGCTTGGTGGACAGCTTTCCTAGGAACAACAGCAGGAGCAGGTAGACAAAATTATCCATATCCCTTCTTAACCGTATACGGCTATCCCCATAACAACCTCGGCCATTTTCCCGGTCCCGTCCAAAAAGGTTAAGCCCAAACGGGTTTTGTTCTGCCAGATGATGTCACAGGCAAATTCACCAAAAGCCCCCAGATTGAGTTTCACCGGACCTTTGGCGTCAATCTCCTGGTCAATCTCCCGGTCAAGTTCCACCATGGCACCGCCCACAGAAATATTTTTGATCCGGCATTGAAAAATCTGGTCTCCATGGGACAGCTTCGCATTTAATAAAGAGGGATACCGCTCATCTTGTCTTCTGGAAGTTAATTGTTTGTCCACCATATCAGTCCTTTAAAAAAAAGCCTTGGAACACCAGGGATTTTTTATTTGGATGTCATCACCCACACACCATTCCATTCATTTTCAGGCGGATTATGAATCATATAATTACAACGGTCAATAAATGTCTGGGATAATCTATCTGCCGGGTGTAATTTGAGGGCGTTGCCAAATAATTTAATGGCTCTTGAAAAATCTCCTTGCCGATAATATTGTCTGCCTTCCTTAAAATAACTGACCACTTCCATCAAGTTTGGAAAACTTGTCTTTGTATGATAGTCCAGAACCTCCATAATTCTGACAGGTTTTGTCTTGCCCTTTACGATCACATCGTCAATATCCCGTATTCGATAGGTTCCCTTCAATTTACCATAGGTGTTTTCACTGATCAGAATCTGTGCGGAATAGGCTTTACAGGCTGATTCCAGACGGGCCGCCAGATTAACCCCATCCCCGATCATGGTAAAATCCATGCGCTTTGGCGAACCGATATTTCCCGAAACAATGGTGTCAGTGTTCAGACCGATACCCATATGTACCGGGGCCTTGCCGCCAGCAATTCGCCCCACATTCCATAGGTTGAGCTGAGTTATCATGGATATGGCTGCCTTAACTGCGTTGTCCTCGTCATTATCACCGGGCAAGGGAATGCCAAATCCCGCCATGATGGCATCTCCGATAAATTTATCCAGCATTCCATGGTGTCGCTGGATACATTCGACCATTATGGTGAAATATTCATTGAGTAGACTTACGGTCCCCTGGGCACCATGGGTTTCGGTCAGGGTGGTAAATCCCCGGATATCTGAAAAAAGAACCGTTGCCTCCATGCTCCTGCCCCCCAGGATATCCTGGTTGTTATCCCCCAGCACCTGGTCAGCCAGTCCCGGATCCATATACCGGGACAATGTTGATTTCATGCGTTTTTCGGTACTGATATCCTCCAGCATGATCATGGTCCCCAGCTTTTTTTTATCGACACTGACCAGGGGAAGCACACTGACATTTACCGAAATTGTATTTTTACCAAAACTTAATTCCGCATCCATGGTAAGATCCGGCTGTGCTGTCTCTTCCATCCGCGTTATTCTATCGATTATCCACTCATTGGGTTTGCAAAAAAATTCATAAACCATCCTGTCCAATACATCCCCGGGATCAACCCGAAGTATCCGCAATCCTGCGGTATTGCAGGTAATGATTTTTCCCTCTTCATCCAGGGTGATGACACCGTTGGACATACTTTCCAGGATGCTCTCGTTGTAATTTTTAATATTCTGGATATCACTGAAAAGTTTGGCATTTTCAAGTGCGATGGAAATCTGGGCTGTAAACGCCCGAAGACGGGACTCGTCCTCGTCTTTAAAAGGCCCCCCTTTCCGGTTCAACACCTGGGTTACACCGATCACTTTGCCATCCTTGTTCACCACGGGTACGCATAAAATGGAACGGGTAAAAAAACCTGTCTTA
>JAFLJU010000316.1 GCA_022712835.1 Desulfobacteraceae bacterium | reverse complement strand
CCATGAAAAAACAACCTCTCCCGGCGAATTGATTATCATGAGCGGTGGCCGGGTGGGTAAGGATGGTATCCACGGCGTTACGGCATCATCGGAGAGTTTTTCCGAGAATACACCGGCAGGACACGTTCAGATAGGCGATCCCTATACCCAGAAAAAAATGCATGATTTCCTGTTGATCTGTAGAGACGAAGGACTGACCACCTTTATCACCGACAATGGCGGTGGGGGTCTTTCCTCTTCCGTGGGGGAATCTGCCATGCTGTCCAACGGCTGTGAGGTCTGGCTGGACCAGGTGCCCTTGAAATACGAGGGGCTGGATATGTGGGAAATCTGGATATCCGAATCCCAGGAACGAATGACCATTGCGGTGAAGCCTGAAAATCTGGATCGGTTCATGGAATTGTCAGCCGAGCATGAGGTGGAAAGCACCGTGATCGGTGAATACACTGATACGGGAAAACTTCATATCAAATATAAGGATGAGACTTGCGCCTACGTGGATATGGATCTGCTGGACAAGGGATTTCCTGCCTGGGAATTTGATGCTGTCTGGCTATCGCCGGAAACCCGTGGACTTAACGAACCTGTGATCAGTACGCCGTCGGATTTTAACCTTCTTTTGACCCAGATGATGGCACGGCCAAATATCTGTTCCAAGGAATGGATTTTAAGGCAGTATGACCATGAGGTCCAGGGTGGTTCCGTGATCAAACCCCTGGTGGGGGTTAACCACAACATCCCGTCGGATGCTTCTGTGACGCGTCCTGTGTTGACTTCGGAAAAGGGAATTGCCTTTTCCCAGAGCATTCTGCCCTGGTACTCGAAGATTGATGCCTATCATATGATGACCTGTACCATTGATGAGGCTGTTCGGCGTCTCATCAGTGTTGGCGGATCATTTGACCATATCGGGGGAGTGGATAATTTTTGCTGGCCCAATATTGGATTTGATTCAAAGAAAAACCCCGACGGGAAATTTAAGGCGGCCCAGCTGGTCCGGGCATGCCGGGCTTTGAAAGACACCTGCATGGCGTATAAGATCCCATTGTTGTCTGGTAAGGACAGTATGTATGTGGACGGCCATCTTGAGGGGGAATTTGGCGAACGGGTCAAGGTCTCCGCCCTTGAGACGGTTCAGTTTTCCGCCACATCTGTTCTGGACGATATCTCCAAATGCGTGTCCATGGATCCAAAGGTTGCTGGCGATCTTGTTTATGTCATGGGAATGACGAAAAATGAGTTGGGGGCATCGGAATATTATGATCTGTTCGGTAAAACAGGGGTGAATATCCCCCAGGTGGATTTTGATGCATTTAAAATTTGTTATAAAATTCTGGAAAAAGCCATAGACATGGAATTGATTTCCTCAAGTCATGCCGTTGCAAGGGGGGGACTCGGGGTGCATTTGGGTCTCATGGCCATGGCCGGTGGATTGGGAATGGAGATTGATCTTTCCTGTCTGCCGATCCCACAAGAATTCGGAAACGATTTGTCGGCAGGTATTTGTGATGAAGCGCTATTGTTTTCAGAATCGGCCGGGCGGTTTATTTTGACGGTGGCACCGGATAAAAGAGAAGTGTTTGAAAAATTGTGCAAGGGACTTGCCGTCAACTGTGTCGGCGTTGTCACGGATCACAATTGTCTGAAAATTAATGGAAAGGATAAAAAATCCATTGTTAACCTATCTTGTGATGCCCTTGATGCGGCGTTTAACAAGACCTTTGGAGAGATGATATGAAAAAGGTTAAAGCGTTGATTTTAACCGGTTTTGGTTTGAATTGCGACAATGAAACGGCCCTGGCTTTTGACCTGGCCGGTGCCCAGTCCCACAGGGTTCATATCAACTCATTGATTGCCGGCAAGGTGAAGCTTGGCGATTATCAAATTCTTGCCCTGGGTGGCGGATTTTCCTGGGGAGACGACCATGGGGCCGGTGTGATCCAGGCATTGAAACTCAAAAACCATATTGGAAAGGACTTGATTTCCTTTGTTGAAGAGGGAAAATTAGTGATCGGAATCTGTAACGGATTTCAGGCCCTGGTTAATCTTGGCCTTTTACCGGGACTTAGCGCCGATTACACGAAGCGTTCGGTTGCCATCACCTTCAACGATTGCGGAAACTTTAGGGACCAATGGGTTCACCTGGCCGGTAATGAAGACAGTCCCTGTGTTTTTTCCCGGGGGATTGATATGGCTGATTATCCCATCCGTCACGGGGAAGGCAAGGTTATTGCCGACCCTCAGATTATTGCACAGCTTGTGGCCAATAACCAGGTGGTGTTCAAATATGCCGACAAAAACGGCGCTGCTGCAGGGGGTGCGTTTCCCTTAAATCCCAATGGGTCCATGGATGATATTGCAGGAATTTGTGATCCCACTGGACGGATATTCGGGCTTATGCCACATCCGGAAGGATATAATCATTTTACCAACCATCCGGACTGGACCCGGGACAAAGAGCAGCTTAAACGTCGGGGAAAGACTATGGATAGGGGAATGACCGTTGGTATTGCCTTGTTTAAAAACGGGGTCGATTATATCCAGGATAATTTTTTCTAAATGGCATCACTTTTAAGGGGAGTTTGACCAACGTGCTGGGAACCATAGTTAACTGCTTGGCCATTATTTGCGGCAGCTTTGCTGGGATGCTGTTTAGAAACGGCATTCCGGAAAAATACAATCAAACCGTGATGCAGGCCATCGGCCTTGCCGTTATTCTGGTGGGGATAAAATCTGCCCTGGGCTGCGATGATTTGCTCGTGATCATTATTAGTCTGGCCCTTGGGTCTGTTCTGGGTGAGTTCATTGGAATTGAATCCTACCTGGATAAATTGGGAAATTTTCTGGAAACAAAGTTATTTAAAAATTCTAAAGGGTTTTCCGCTGGGTTTGTCACAGCTTCTCTTTTGTATTGTGTGGGCTCCATGGCCATTGTCGGTTCACTTGAAAGCGGGCTCACCGGCAACCACGATACCTTGTATGCCAAGGCCTGCCTGGATGGAATTTCCGGTATTATATTGACCTCTTCCCTGGGAATAGGGGTGATGTTTTCAGCGATCCCGGTTTTGGTTTACCAAGGGGGGATCACTTTAATGGCCGGGGTATTGAAACCATTGCTGATACCTGCCGTGGTCAGTCAGATGTCCGGTACCGGCGGTCTTTTGATTCTTGCCCTGGGTCTGAATATGCTTCGGGAAAAAAAGATCAAGGTGGGAAATATGTTGCCAGCGGTGTTTATTCCCCTAGTCTATTACATGATCCGGCAATTGTTTTAACCTCCCCCTTCATTAGCTCTCTTTTTTTTTCAAATACACGAAAACTCAAAATAAAAAAACGCCCCGGATAGTAGAAATTAAGTTCATCCGGGGCGTCTGTTCTAATTATTTTTATTATTTTTATTTAATTTGTTTGTTCCCGCATGGTGATATCGTGTTTGCGTTCCTGGTAAGTTTTATGCCCCAAGCTCCGGTCATGTTCCTCTGAATAGGGGGAAGCACAGACTTTTTTTAATTTTTCAATATTTCCTTCCACACCCTGCCGGTCTGCTTTGGAGAGTTCTTCAATGCAACTATTATAAGTCTTTTCGACTTTTGTTTTAACTTTTTCTGTCTGGTGCCTTCTCAGTGCTCTGTTTTTCATAGTCTGGCTCCTTAATAATAGTGTAATGAGATAAAACCTTAGAGAACGCCTTTGCATATGATGCAAACAAAGTTTGTTTCTTATGGTAAATGAT
>JAFLJU010000296.1 GCA_022712835.1 Desulfobacteraceae bacterium | reverse complement strand
TAGGTACCTGGTCGGAACAATCCCCTGTTCCCCCTGTTCCCCCGGGCAGATCGTTGGCGGAACAATTGTGGTTAAGTGCCATGGAATGGGCAGAGACAGACTATAAAACCCTGTTGCAAAATGGATGGAAAGCCCAGCAGGCAAGAGAGATACTCCCCAATAGTCTAAAGACTGAAATTGTGATGAAAGCTAATATCAGGGATATGGCGTCATGTTTTTGCCCTTCGGTGTGCAAAAGCATCCCACCCCCAGATGGTGGAACTGATGCGCCCTTTGCTCAAAGAAGTGCAAAAAAAAGTCCCGATTGTGTTTGATGACCTGATCTTTTAAAAATCCTTAAAATCATCCTCCTCAAAGGGAATTATCTGTTCGGGTCGAACTTCTTGCCGAACTTCTTGCCTGACTTTTCCAAGGCGCTTTTTCTGACCGGTTCCATGGAAAGAGGCGTGTGCAGGTAACGTGTTATTGGCAGATATCTTCCTCAACCCAAGGGTCGAAGAGGTGGCACGGGTTTTGGAACTCCCCACCAGCTTCACCAATTCTTCTACCATACCTTTCATCTGGGTGGCCTGACCATTCATCTCTTCCGATGCAGAAGCAGACTCTTCCGCATTGGCAGCATTCTGCTGGGTGACCTTATCCATTTGGGAAACCGCCAGGGTCACCTGTTCAATCCCGTCGGATTGCTCTCTTGACGCTGCGGAAATTTCTCCCACAAGCGATGCCACCTTTCCGGTATTTTCTCTCACCTTTTCAAAGGCCGCATCTGTTTCTTTCACCAATTTGGCCCCCTGGGCAACTTTATCCTTCGTACTTTCGATGAGGCCGGATGTGTCCTTGGCAGCATCGGCAGCCCGCATGGCAAGGTTCCTTACTTCATCTGCCACCACGGCAAACCCGGCACCGGCCTCCCCTGCCCTTGCCGCTTCAACCGCAGCATTCAGCGCAAGAAGGTTGGTCTGGAATGCAATTTCATCAATGGTTTTAATGATCTTTGATGTTTCCTCAGAGGCTTTTATAATATCGGCCATGGATCGGGTTAACTCAGACATGGATTCCATGGAGTCATTGACAGCTTCTTGGGAATCCCGGGTCAAAACATCTGCCTGCCCGGCATTATCCGCAGTCTGCTTGGTCATGGAGGCCATTTGTTCAAGGGAGGAGGAGGTTTCCTCCAGGGATGCTGCCTGCTCAGATGCTCCCTCTGCCAAGGATTGGCTTGAAGAAGATATCTGCCCGGAAGCAGCAGCTACCTGGGCCGCTCCCTCGTCTAACTCGCTGGTTACCCCACTCATCACCCGGATAATTCCCCTAGAAATAAAAAATGCCAGGCCCAATCCGATCAAAATGGCCATGGCACTAACGATGGAGATGCTTTGTTTCGTGGTCATGGCGGCATGGAGCATGGCTTCATCCGTAAGGATATGTTCCTTAACCGAACTCCGTAACTCCCCCAAAAGCCGCTGGACCGTGTGCAAAGACGGGGTTGTCTCCTGGGCATAAATCTGGGTGGCCTGTTCATACCCGTCCAGCAATTTTGCAGCCCTATTTCCAATTTGGGCCAGAATTTTACGGGTATTATTTAGCTGGGGCAGGGTTTGATTTTGGAAAATCTCAATGGCGTCATTTTTGGCATTATCCAATTGTGTCTCATACCCAATGGCTTCATGGAACAGACCTGCCACCGTTTCAAGAATCGGCTTTGTTTCATCTTTTGAAACGGTTTCCGCCACATTAAAGGCCCCCTGCCTGAGGGCGGTATCTATTTTTTTAGCACTGTTATGAAGGTCGGCATGGGGTCCTTGAATCTTTTCCATAATCTGTTTAAAAAAAGGCGATTCTGCCATCAACAAGGTTGCCTCAGAACTGTTCAACCACTTGCCGAATCCACACAGGGAAGGATCCAGTTCAATGGAAAGACTTGGATGAAATTCAAGAAGTGCCTCGGATAAATCTGCTGCCCATTTTCGGTGATCATCCAATTTGCCCCTTAAAATTTCGGACAGGCCAGGATGGATGGGTTTATATACCGTTATCAATTGAATGGCAGTTCCATGGAGCGCTTCATGGGGCACTTTAATCTGCTCAAGCAATTGTCCCAAGTGGGAATCTAACTTGGCACTTTCAAGGGCCTGTTTCCCATAAAGCCATTTGCCGAATCCACATTGGGTGTGATCGGTCTGAACATCTATACTTTTTTGATTCCCAAGAAGGGCTGTCTGGATAGTAGCGCTCCAGTTTAAATGATCAATTTCTTTTCTGGCGATAAACTCGGGCAAACTGCTATCGGCCTTTTTATAAACCGATTGAATTTTTTTTGCGGACTCATGCAGCGTCCGATGGGGCCCCTGGATTTCCTGTAATAATTGAGAAAGCGCCGGGACCAATCGTTGGGCATTCTTCCCTCCTTCTCCATATAACCAGACACCAAAGGCACACTGGGTATGATCGGTCTGGACATTCAATTCGTGAACCGATTCATTTGAAATCAATTCGTTCACAGCTCCCGCCCAATTGAGGTGATCCACTTCCTTTTGGGCAAGTACACCGTCAAGGGCTTTTCCATCAATCACTTCAGATGCATTTTTTACGATTCCCCCCACACCTGAGAAAGCAAGAAACCCCACCATGATCAAAAGCAAAAGAACTATTCCAAATCCAATTCCAATTCGCTTGCCAATGGTTAACGCTTTCCAATTCATAAATTATCTCCTCTATCCTGAACCCTTATGATCAGTGCCAAAAGGAAAGCTATTTCGTTCAAATTATAAAATTTGTGGTCCTTAGTGCTTCAGTTAATTTTGTATCGTCTTAATCGTGAATATATACTGGACTTTGAAATCCCCGAGATCTCACACACCTTTTGTACATCATAGGCCACATGCTCAAAAAGATGTTTCAAATAATATAGTTCCCATTGCTGGGTAAATGTTTTCAATGGCAAAAAGCCATCCTTAAACATATCCGGGCCTGCCAGCGGCTTTGCATTTTCCCCTGGTTTTTTTATGGCGAATGATCTTATATGGGATGGCAGATGGACGGAATAGAGGGTCGGATCAATCGATTGGCGGGTAGACGCAATGATACGCAAATGTGTGCTTTTTGAATCTTTACCCCCCTTCGGCACAAACCTTCTCCCTTCCATGGCTCTATGTATCGATTTTTCAACCGCCAGGGGCAATCGCGAAATATCGCATAGAAACAGGGTTCCTTTATCTGCAAGATCAAAGAAACCCGGACGGCCCTTCTCTTTACCACCCTTAACCTCATCCATACTTCCATAGAATAAGCGATCGGCAACACCTTCCGCCATGGCAGAACAATCCGCAATGACAAAATTATGATTGCCATACTCGCTGTTGAGATGAATGGTTTTGGCAAATAACTGCTTACCGACCCCTGATTCTCCGGAAATCAACACCGGGAGATCACTATAGGCTGCCACACGGACCTGTTCCAGGCAGGATCTGATAACCTCTGATTCTCCAATGATGCGACTGCGATTTAATCC
>JAFLJU010000420.1 GCA_022712835.1 Desulfobacteraceae bacterium | reverse complement strand
TCAACCACCTGGGCGGTCAGTTCAATATTTTGTTCATACCCATGGTGGGAGCCGTCAATCATCACAGAGGAAAATCCCATCTCAATGCAACTTTTACACAGGTCAAAGGTATCGCCATGGTCCAGATGAAGGGCGATGGGGATTTCGCAGCCCAGCTCCTTTGCATATTCAACCGCGCCCTGGGCCATATATCGCAGCAGGGTTTGGTTGGCATATTTTCTGGCGCCGGCAGAAACCTGAAGAATTACCGGTGAGCGTGTCTCTACACAGGCCTGGATAATCGCCTGGAGCTGCTCCATGTTGTTGAAATTGTAGGCAGGAACGGCATATCCGCCGGTTGCGGCTTTTCCTAGCATGGAACGGGTATTTACAAGTCCGATCTCTTTAAAATGAATCATGGTATTTCCTTTTTGTACGGCTTTTATAGCAATGATGCCCAGGGGGGGGGGGATTATATATTCAGGATGGAATTTTCACAATCTCCATAGGAAGAGTAACAATACCCATCGGCCTGGGGGTCATTTCCCCAGGCAATTTTGTCAAAATGATATCTGAATTGGTAATCCCTGCCGGTTTTAAGGTCAAGGGTCGCCACAAATTCCCCATTTTTCAGAGATTTCATGGGGGTTGCAAATTCGTCCCAATCGTTGAATTCGCCGACGATAAAAACATGTTTTGCTTCCCGGGCTTCTTCCTTGGTAAGCCTGAATGTTGCCTTGCAGATCGGGCGGGTTTTTAAATATTGTTTTTGAATGCCCATTGTGTACCTCCCTTAGTGTTTAATCCTAACAAATTGCGGGTGTAGAACATTTTTTTTCATGGTTCGGGTTTGTTTAGGGCCAGGGATAAAGGGATTTTGCTTATGGAAAAAGAAGCGATACTCGAAATGCTAGGCACCTAAAAAAAGATTAGAGTTTAATTTAATATTTTCCACCATACAACAGATGGGGAAACAAGACAAAACTTTTTTTTAACTACCCTGTATTATTTAAAAAATGTCACTGTACTAATAGGTCGGTTGTGGTATACTCCCTTTTGTGTAATCCAAAGAATCAAAAGGGGTTCCAACCCCAAAAATCGCCTTAACCCTTAATATGGGGTGTTGTTCATGGAAACGCTGCTAACCCAATCTCCTCTTCCAGGAGAATCCCGGGTCGTATATTGCGGAGATTTTATTACCTTTACCTTGCATCTTTCAAGCAAAATTTCCGGCAAGGCCTGGGTGAGAACCAATCTGGGATCTGCTGACATTTCAAGAAAAGAAATTATTCGTCGGGTCGAAAAAAATGAGATCAAGCTGGATGGGGCCTGGTATGATATTCAGATGGTAAAGACAGCCGATTCAGTGTACCGGGTGGTGCTGCCCTTTCACCAGACAGGATTTTTCCAGGCCAAATGCTTTTTTATTCCTGAAAACGATGCCACCCCCATCTGGCCTGGGGGGGATAATTGTTATTTCAATGTGGAACCGGCCGGTACCTGTTGTGCCAATATTATTTACAATGCCTTTGTCCGGCAGTTCGGCCGGTCTAAATCCAATGCCAGCTCGGACAATGCATTTTCATCCATCATTGGAACCCTGGATGCAAACGGGTATACCGTCATTCCTGAATCCGGCAAGTTCAGGGATTTGATACAGGAAATTCCCTTTATTTTTTCCCGTTTGGGGTGTCGGGTCCTGCATTTGCTGCCCATCCATCCCACCCCTACCACCTATGCCCGGATGGGGCGGTTCGGCAGTCCATATGCCGCCTTGAATTTCACGGAAGTCGATCCTGCCCTGGCGATTTTTGATCCTTCTGCAACGCCTCTGGAACAATTCATGGAATTGGTAGATGCGGTTCATCTCCATAATGGGTATCTGTTCATGGATATTGCCATTAACCATACCGGATGGGCCGCCTCCATCCATGAAACCCACCCGGAATGGCTGATCCGGGGGGAAGATGGAAAAATTACAGCACCGGGTGCCTGGGGAGTTGTCTGGGCGGATCTTACAAAGCTGGATTATTCAAACAAAGATCTGTGGACCTATATGGCCCAGGTGTTTTTGCTCTGGTGCCACCGGGGGGTTGACGGGTTCCGGTGTGATGCCGGGTACATGGTTCCGGTTGCGGCCTGGGAATATATGGTGGCAAAGGTCAGGGGCGAATACCCTGAAACACTTTTCTTTTTAGAGGGGTTGGGGGGGGCGATCCAAACCACCCGGGATCTGCTGAACCTGGCCAATCTGAACTGGGCCTATTCCGAGTTATTCCAGAATCACACCCAGCAGGAAATCGCGGCCTACCTGCCCAGGGCCTACGAAATATCCAGTTCCTGCGGGCATATGATACATTTTGCTGAAACCCATGATAACAATCGCCTGGCATCGGTTTCGCATGCGTATGCCCGAATGAGGACGGCGCTTTCTGCATTGTTTTCGGTTTGCGGCGGGTTTGGATTTACCAATGGCGTGGAATGGTTTGCCACTGAAAAGATCATTGTTCATGAATCCACCGGTCTCAACTGGGGGAATAAGGTCAATCAGGTGGATGAAATCGCCAGGCTGACCCTGATATTGAAAACCCATCCTGCTTTTTTTGCTCAGGCCCGGCTTGTCCTGGTTCAGGCGGATCATTCCCCGTGTCTGGTTTTGCGGCGCTACAATGAGGCCCATGGAAAAATATTATTGATTCTCGTGAATCTTGATTGCCATATTTCCCAAGAGGCTTCCTGGTATGGCAATGAGACAGGGATTGTGGATCCTTTACTGTATGATCTGATTTCAGGAATGGCCGTCAAGGCAGAAAAAATTGATGACCATTTCATGATCCGTATGGGTCCGGGACAGGTGCTGGCTTTGAGTCCTGATATAGAGGATATACATTTTCTTGAACTAAACAGAGGAGACGAAAGCGGGATCCCTGCACGGGTCTATCTCCAGAAGTTGTGTGCCAAGGTTGTGTCCATTCATGTGAAATTTAAAGGGTATGGGAATCTAGGCGCCATCGATGTGGAACAGGAGGCGTCTGTTTTTGCCCGTGATCCAATAGAATTCATCCGGTCCTTTAACCGGGATTCAAAGGAAAGCCGGGTGGTGTTGTTGGATGTTGAACGAGATGTAAAACGACAATTGATGGTGCCAGCTGGG
>JAFLJU010000203.1 GCA_022712835.1 Desulfobacteraceae bacterium | reverse complement strand
CAGGCAGGATCCTTCTCATCCATTTTTTTCAAAATACGCCTGGCAAAACCGCCAATAAGCATCAGGGGTGATCTCATGTCATGCGCTACTGCGGCAAGGGATCTGCCCATGACTGCAAGACTCCCGGCCTCCAGCAACATTATTCTGGAAGCTGTTTCCCTGTCTTTTAAGGCACCGGTGAGCAGAGCCAGACCGTTTTAAAGGGAAATGGATAAGATGCTATCCAAATCTTCGGTGGAAAACCCCGCTGAGTGCCGAAAAAAGTTTTGTGGGTGGAACCGGTGACAATGTGGGCGCCTTCTTTAAGGGGTTCCTGGAAATGGGGACCATAAAGTCCCAGTACATGGGCCATGTCGTAGATGATCACACAGCCCGGTGCATAGGTATCCACCAATTGACGGATCTTTGCAACCGGCTCCCTGTGGAGGATCATACTTTTGCCCAGGATCGCAAGTTCCGGCTGATGGAGTTTGATGATCTCTTCACAGGCCGCAATATCAATTTTATAGGGGTTGTCTCTTAGCACCGGAAAATTGACAACGGCGGGTTTTTCCGTTTTCGGATCCCGGGCCACAAAATCCCGCAACGCTCCCATGGGCTGGGCACTTAAATGGCCTCCCCGGATGATGTGGTTGTTCATGATCTTATTGATTCTTCGGGGTTCGCTTTTTCGGTCAGACCGGTTTAAAAAATCCACCAGGGCGGAAAAACATGCGGTGTTGGCCATTTGTCCTGAAATGACCCGGGACTCAACAGCTGTGCAGTCCAGAAAGGTTTGAAATTCCTGGTTCAACCGCTGCTCAACTTCTTCGATAAAGGCGGTTCCCTGGTAATAAAATACATCTTCCCCGGAAAAAGCCTTTATCTCCTTGTGTTCTGCATACCGGTTCACCGGGTCACTGATGGACAATATCCGGGACAGCCAGGACTGGCTCATTTCCGAAGGGATCAGGTTGATGCACTGGTGTTGTCGCCAGTTGTGGTTGGAAAGGGCCTTGGACACAAGGGCCTTTGCCTGGTGGGGGATATCTTTTACGGCCGCTAGGTTCTTTTCCATTCCCAGGCGGTCATGGGGGATGGACCGGACAAAGGGAGGGGCTTCGGAACTTAAGTGATAGGGAACCACCACGGCACCACAGCGTTTTTTTCGGATTTCTATTTCAAGCAGATCTCCTTCAACCAGGGTACTGTCCACAAGTGCCAGGGCCACAGCTCTGCGCTTGGCGGTTTCTTCAAACCGGGAATCAAGTCCAGAGCCCCGTCCTTCCTGGAAGGGAACCATGGTGCCGGAGGTGATATACCCCAGATGTCGATCCCCCTTAAAAACCCGATACCCTTCCCTGGCAATCCCCTTGCCCGTGATTGCAACAGACATGACCATCCGGGGCAGGGCTGGGATTTCGTCAAATTGCCGGTTCACAATGGCTTTAAATGCCTCGTGTTGGGCCAAAAGGGCTTTTTTGCCGATAAATTCTCCCTTCAGGTCTGAAAAGGAGACGGCAAATTTGGATAGTTTGGAGGCAAAGAGGGGAATCTCACGGCCTTCATGGTCCAAGCCCAGTTCATGGCCGTACAAAGGCAGGCCAGCCTCCAGTCGGAGGGTGTCCCGTGCGCCAAGACCAATGGGCTTGGCTCCGTTTTCAATCAAAATCTCCCATATTTCAAGGGCCTGGCTGTTTTCAACAAAGAGTTCAAACCCCAGGGGCTCACCCGTATAGCCGGTGCGGGCCAGGTCCACCTTTGCTTCCTTGATATAAACACAGCTTAAGTTATTTCTGGCTGGTTCAGGAAGATGGCCTTGGGTGATGATCTCTTGTATAATGGCTTTTGATCCCGGTCCCTGGAGGGAAATCATGGCGGTTTCAAAGGTTCTGTCTGTCATAGTGACACTGGGGAAATTTTTTAAATGATCGTGGAAATGAGCCACATCCTTTTCCCGGTTGGAGGCATTGACCACCAGAAGATAAACATCTTCCTTAAATCGATATAAATAGGCATCGTCAATGGCCCCCCCCTTTTTATTCTGGATCAGGGTATACTGGCTTTCAAAAAGGTTAAGGGCAGCTGCATTATTGGTCAGTACATGTTGTAAAAAAGCGAGGGTTTCCTTCCCTTTGAAATAAAGCCGACCCATGTGGGAAACATCGAAAATTCCGGCCTTTTGCCTACAGGCCATGTGCTCGTTCATGATCCCGTCCGGATATTGAATGGGCATTTCCCACCCACCGAATTCTACCAGACTGGCAGATAGATCTTGATGGCGTTCGAAAAATATGGTTCTTAGCAGCTTGTTCATGGGGGCCCCCGATTATATTTAGATGATGGATCTTTTTTATAAGAATGGAAAACCGTAATCTAAACCCAGGGCTCTGTCAATAATTAATGATCCTGAAAATCTGCACGGATCTGCGTCCCATTCCCTTGATTCTGCCAGGGATAGCCTGGGCAAATTTTTTTAACATATAGGTCAGGAGTATAGCCAGCAATCTGTTCCTGGCTTGTATGATTTTTATATGTTGGTAAAAAAACACTGGGAGAACGTGCCTGAAATGAAACTTATCTAAAAATATAATTTAACGGTCCGCTACAGCAATCGGGGTTCTTCCAGGATCTTTTTCATATACACTTTTGAATTATTACCACCAAAGTTTTCAAGTTCACCAAAAATATTGAACCCAAGCTTTTTATAAAAGCCAGGACTTTGGAAGCTATATGTATAAAGGTAGATACCAACGCATTTTTTTTGAATAGCTATTTCTTCAACTTGAGCTAAAAGCATTTTAGCTATTCCCTGCTGCCTTAGATTTTTATCAATCCATAAACTTGCTATATAAAGCCAACCCCCACCTATTTGACAGTGAATTCCTGCAACAATTGAGTTAGAGCTATCAAGAGATTTAATAATGAAATTTTTATATGAATAGTTGTCTATTTTACGGCAATTATGTTGAAAAAGCTTCTCTTCTAAGAAATCGATTTCGATTTTAGGAGGATTGAATTCAGTGAGTGTTTTCATTTGTAACCTATAGGGTATAACGGTTAAGTTGAGTTATTTGAGGTTTAATACTTACTAACTTAGCATGATTACAATTTAGGCCGAAATCAAAACTTTTGGAAATCGCTCAGTAGCCCCACAACTATAGCGCCTGGTTATTTCGGCCGTAATACTTTTTTGTTTAGTGATTGGCTATAAGCGATTTCGAATCGGGCAGATTCTTCAAAAGT
>JAFLJU010000307.1 GCA_022712835.1 Desulfobacteraceae bacterium | reverse complement strand
GGACTTGATGATGAAATCAAGGAACTCCCTGTGACGCAATACCCCAAAGACAATGGCGTTGCACAGGTTGCGATCCTGGCGTGACAGGCTTTCCAGTTCGTTTTGGGCATCATCAATACTTTTATCCAGGGTGCAGCTATTTTTTTTACAGCGCATCAAAATCTTGAAGGCTGTGTGACGGGAATCAACTTTCATATCAGTTCAAACCTGGCCGGAAGATCTATCTTGTGACCTCGCAAAAATGCATCTGCCGACAATCTTTTTCCCGAAGATCCCATGAGTTCGAGAATCACGACGGTGTCCTTTCCCGTTGCCACGTGGATTCCGCTCCCATCGCATTGGTAAATTCCTCCCGGGTCAAGGCGGGTCTCGTTGTCACTGGGGATCGCTCTGAATAATTTGAACCGTTTCCCGTCCAAATGGGTAAAAGCACCTGGCCAGGGAGTCATGGCATTGATATGGGCACAAATTTCCAGATTGGATCGGTTCCAGTCAATTTTGCCATCTGATTTTTTCAACATGGGCACATAGGTGGCTTTGGAATGGTCCTGGACAATGGGGGTAAGTCCATTGAGATTGTTTTCTAAAATGGTCTTCACAATCAGATCTCCCCCCATGAGGGAGAGCCGGTCATGGAGCTTTTGTGCAGTTTCTTCCGGTAAAACGGGTGTGGATGAGGTCAGCAGCATATCTCCTGAATCCATTCCCTTGGCCATGACCATGGTGGTGATGCCGGTGATGGCATCCCTGTTCATCACTGCCGCCTGGATGGGGGCAGCTCCCCGGTACAGGGGCAGAAGGGATGCATGGATATTAATAGGATAAATCTTTGGGATGTCCAGGATTTTCTGGGATAACAACTGACCAAAGGCCACCACCACAAAATAGTCGGGAGAAAGGGCTGAAAGTCGTTCAAATCCTTCCTGGGTATTAAGGTTTTCGGGTTGGAAAACATCTAATCCCAATTCAAGCGCCCTTTGTTTGACGGGGGGAAAACTTAACTTTTTCCCACGCCCCTTGGGTCGGTCGGGCTGGGTTATCACCAGGTTGATATTGAAATTTTCCTGGGCGGCAAGTGCGTTTAATGCCGGAACTGAAAAATCAGGAGTTCCCATGAAAATGATATTGGTTTTTTTTGTTGCAGTTTTTATCATTGGTTTTTTATTTCTTTCATCCGTTTCTTCTTATACATGGCCCGTTTCAGGGAAGAGATTCTATCAATGAAGAGAATGCCGTCCAAATGATCAATTTCATGCTGCATGATCACCGAGAATATGCCGTCTGCATCAAACTCCATCTGTTTGCCGTCAATATTCAGAGCTTTGACCGTTACCCTCTCATACCGTTTTACATCGGACCGATATTCTATGACACTCAGACAACCTTCGTCTTCTGAAATAAAACTGCCATAGCCGGCAATGATTTCAGGGTTGATCAGAGCGGTGACTTCTCTTACCTCTTCATCATAATCAGGATCCATGGCATGGGAATCATAGACCAGAACGCGCTTGTTAACCCCCACCTGGGGAGCAGCAAGGCCGACCCCTGCGTCGTGGAACATGGTTTCTCCCATATCTTTAATCAGCTCTAGAATCCCATCGTCAATAGCATCCACCTTGACAGAGGGTTGGGAAAGAGATTTTTCAGGGTATTGTAAAATATTAAGAATGGCCATTTTTTAACAGGATTTCCTTTGCAATTTCTACATCTTTTTTAATCTGTTCCGACAACTGGTCTATGGAGGAAAACTTTTTTTCATCACGCAGGCGGGCCACCAGATTGATTCGAAGCCGTGTATCATAAAGATCACCATCAAAATTAAGAATGTGCACCTCAATGGTGAACATCTGATCTCCGAAGGTGGGGGAAAAACCGATATTGGCAACCCCCCAAAATGGCCCCTTGATGGTTTCAACTTTTACGGCATACACCCCAAGTTTGGGGCAAAGCTCATCATAAAGTTTGATATTTGCAGTGGGAAACCCAAGTTGGCTTCCCCCACGTTTCCTTCCCCGGATAACCTTTCCCCGTATCTGGTAGTGCCGGCCCAGATACTTCATGGCCTGTTCCACCTTGCCCTCCATAATGATTTCCCGTATCCGGGTACTCGAGATTCGCTCAATCCCCGTATTGGTATCATTAATCCACGGGGAGATAATGGTTTCAAATCCCAGTCGTTTTCCTTCGGATTTTAACAAATCAATGGTTCCGGTCCGATCTTTTCCAAACGTATAATCCGGTCCTATGATGATCCCTTTCATTCCAATTTTATTCACAAGAATTTTTTCGATGAAATCATCGGCGGTGATAGCTGCAAATGCTTTATCAAAGGGAATACAGATCAACACATCTATTCCGCTCTTTTCGATGAGTTCTTCTTTTTGATCATACCGGGTGATGAGGGGGGGACTTGAAATCCCCAAGGCCCTTAATGGATGCGGTTCAAAAGTAATGGCAATGGAGGTGCCGCCAATTTCATCGGCTTTTTCCATCACCTGGTGCAACAATGCCTGATGGCCTTTGTGCACGCCATCAAAGTTTCCTATAGTGAGAACCGCTTTATTAAACGGGCGGTTAATTTGATCTATGTTTTCGATTAATTCCATGGGTCCCTTTATTCTTTGGAATAATATAGTCTTGACAATTAGTATAAACAAAGATATATAGCCTACCCATCGCTTTTAAGCAATCCTTAATTGGTTTGAGAGGGGGCGGTAAAGATCGTGCCGAAGTGGCGGAATTGGTAGACGCACCAGTTTCAGGGACTGGCGAGTGTATGCTTGTGGGAGTTCGAATCTCCCCTTCGGCACCATCTTAAATCAAGGCTACTGTAATTACAGTGGCTTTTTTTGTTTTCAGAGCCT
>JAFLJU010000070.1 GCA_022712835.1 Desulfobacteraceae bacterium | reverse complement strand
GCTTTGAAAAAAATTCAGACCACAATGGAGAACAGATTTAAAGACGCAGACCGGCCTCGTGTATATTATGCGGCCAGCAAGCTGCTTTCCACGGTATCAGGCAATATGCTGCAAAATGAAATGATGGGTCTGGCGGGTGGTGCCAATGTTAGTGAAAAGACCAGGGGGTTTTTCGTGAACATCAGCCAGGAGCAGCTTCTCTCATGGAATCCAGATATTATCATTGCCAGTGACAGACTCAGGCATGATGCAAAAAAAAAATTAAGCTCTCCCACGTTTGCCTCGATTCAAGCCATAAAAGAGAAGAAAATATTCAGGGTGCCCAGTGAAACCTATTGGGATTTTCCATCTCCCCTTGCCATGGCAGGCATATTGTGGATGGGCAGTAAGATTCATCCCGACCTATTGTCTGAAGACAAAGCCCAAGAAGAGATAGATACCCTCTACGATACCCTCTTTGGCAGCGGTTTTAGCAAAAATCATCCCAGGATCCTAGGAAAATAAGGAGAAATAATGGAAATTGTATGACAGAATCTGTAAACAATAAAATTTATTTTATTTTTGCTGCTTTCCTTCTCGGGACAGGTATCCTTTCATGTTTTGTCGGCAGGATGGATATCCCTTTTGAAAATGTGATGTCAACCATGGCCAGGTTTCCCTTTTTGCTGGTTGATATTTTTTCAGGAGATTACACCCGCCTGACAGAGCAGGAACGGGTGTTGATGCTGATTCGGTTTCCCAGGATCCTGCTTGCCCTGCTTGTGGGCACAGGGCTATCCGTCTCCGGAGCGGTCTACCAGGGTCTTTTCCGCAATCCCCTGGTTTCTCCGGATATTCTAGGCGTTGCGGCCGGCTGTACCTTTGGTGCTTCAGTGGGACTTCTTATTCCCGGATCATCCTTTTTTCTCGTTCGGGTTTTGTCCTTTGCCATGGGGCTTTGTGCGGTGGGAATCGCCCTTGCCATGGCACGGGCTGTTCAAACTTCCAGGGTGTTGGTTTTGGTGCTGACCGGTGTGATTACAGGATCTTTGTTTCATTCTTTGTTTATGATTGCCAAGACGGTAGCCGATCCCTTTGGTGAGCTTCCGGCCATTGTCTTTTGGGTGATGGGCTCTCTTTCCGGTACCTCCTGGCTTGATACCCTCCAAATTATGCCTATCATCCTGATTGGCTATGCCATTTTCCATCTTTTCCGCTATAAGCTCAATGTCCTTTCCCTGGGAGATGAGACAGCCAAAGCCCTTGGGGTGAACCCCAAAGGCTTACGTTTTTTTCTGATTGCCATAAGCTCCCTCATGATCGCCGTCTGTGTGGCCTCCTGTGGCCAGATAGCCTGGGTAGGGCTGGTCATCCCCCATATTGTCCGTACCATTTCAGGCCCCAATCATCGTTTCCTTATTCCTGGTTCAGCCCTTCTTGGCGCAAGCTTTCTGCTTCTTGCAGATGATATTGCCAGGTCGGCTCTCAGCTCAGAACTGCCCCTTGGGGTGATCACCTCTCTTATAGGTGCCCCTGTTTTTGCCTGGCTCCTTTATAAAAGCAAGAACAAGGGATGGGCATGATGAAAAAAAAGAGCCTTCTTTCCTGCAGGAACTTGGGATTTTCCTACGAGAAAAAAAAGATCCTGGAAAACATATCCCTTAACTTTTACCCCGGGGAATTTGTGGCACTGCTGGGCAGAAACGGGGCAGGTAAAAGCACTCTGCTTTCTTGTTTGGCTGGGCTTTTAACCTCTGAATTTGATCATCTGGCCATTGAAGAACTTGATCTTTTAACGGCAGGGCGAAGGGAGGTTGGCCGCAACTTAAGCTATGTGCCCCAGGAACATGAAGATATGTTTCCCTTTTCCGTCCTTGATGTGGTGGTCATGGGCCGTACCGTCTTTCTTGGAAGCTTTGGGGCCCCGGGAAAAAAAGACTACAAAATGGCAAAAGATGTTCTTGCCGAGCTTGATATCTATGATTTGGCCAAGCGGGTTTATAACACCCTTTCCGGCGGGGAAAAGCAATTGGTACTCCTGGCAAGGGCGCTTGTCCAAACACGGAAAATCATCTTTTTGGATGAACCAACCAATCATCTGGATTATAAAAACCGCTATCGTATGCTGGCACAGCTCAAGGGATTAAGCCGTGACCACGGCTCATGTGTCGTGGCCTGTCTCCATGATCCTAACCACGCCCTTCTCTTTGCCGACAGGGTAATTCTTCTCCAGGAGGGCAGGGTTCTGCTTGAAGGCAGGACAAAAGAGGTGCTTACCTGTGAGGCCGTGAGCCAACTCTACGGTATAGCAACCTTACAGGACAATCATTGCGGATTTCAAAGCATTCAGCCAGCCTTTGTTCACCCCTCTTTTAAGGGGAGGGTTCTACTGCTTGTGGGGGCCAGTGGAGAAGGAAAGACCACCACCCTCCAAAGGGCTGTGACAAAGAATACAGGGCTGAAATTTGGCGGTATCATCTGCCCGGGCACCTTCAGAAACGGCAGGCGGTACAGCAGTACCGTCAAATGTTTGCGTTCAGGAGAATCTGCACTCTTTGCAAAAAGAGAAAAAAACGACGGCGGCCCCTTTGTGTTTTACGATGAAGGGCGGGGGCTTGCGGATAAAGCCCTGTGCGCAAAAGAGCTCCATGGAATAGATTGTGTGATGGTGGACGAGGTCGGCCCGCTGGAACTTAAGGGCGACGGCAATGCGCCCTATCTTGCCCCCCTTCTTTCCCTTGAAAAGACAAGGCACATCTGGGCTGTTCGGCCAGGCGTTGTGGATGAGGTCTGCCGCAGATGGATGCTGGTTGATCCGGTCATTGTAACGGTTTCAGAGCCGGCTGCCCTGACCCGTATAAATCAATTTTTACAAGAAAATCTACAAAACAATTTACAAAATAAAGGGATTGGAGAACATTGATTAGGGTAAAAAAGATAAGGGTAAAAAAGAAAATCATACAATTTTGCGTCTGCCTTATCCTGGTTGCCGGTGCAGCATTGTGCTTGGCCGCCGATCCGGAAGAGGTTCATAAAACTCTTGAAAATTCGGTAAACCGGGCCTCAAAGGCGGGTATCGAAACAAAAAAATGGATGGAAGAACGAGATATCCTGATCCAGGAACTCCAGGACCTTGAGTTAAAAGATGCCTGGATCCGGTTTCAACTGGAAAGAACACAGCGCTATCTTTTGTCCGAGGAAAAAAATCTCACCATTTTGCAGGAAAACCTGGCCCAGGCCGAAAAAACCCAAAATACCCTGGCGCCTTTTTTAGAGGTTCTCTACCTCGATCTTGAAAACCATGTTAAATCAGATCTGCCCTTTGCACAAGAGGAACGGAGCCGGCGACTTTCCTTTATCCGTTCTTCTCTTGATGATTCAAGTGCAAGGCTCTCTGAAAAATTCGGTCGCCTTTTTGAAGCCATTCAGATTGAATCTGATTATGGTTATTCAGTGGATGTCACACAGGAAATTGAGGGTGATGTTGACGGAGGGTCAAGCCAGGTAACCGTTTTCAGGCTTGGACGCCTGGGGCTTTTTCGCTTGTTTAATGCCAATAGTCGTATCCAGAAATACACAAGGGCGGCGGGAGAGTGGCAGGATATTTCCAAAACCAATAGAGTGGAACTGAAAAAGGCAATGGAAATCGCCCGGAAAAAGAGGGTCACCACTGTGATTGAGCTTCCTGTGGGCAGCCCAGTCGACATACAGGAAGGAGGGCAGATATGAAAAAAGTTTTCATGGTCAGCCTTGTCCTTTTTTCAACATTTTTTACCCTGCCGTGTCAGGGGGAAACCTGGCAAAAAACCGCAAGAGAAGTGGTCTCCCTTGCCAGCCAGATGGATGAAAAAACCCTGTCCTCAAAGCGGTTTGTACACCAGGACAAGACAGCGCTTAAAAAAAAAATAGCAGCCCTGAATAAAAACATATCCCAAAATACCAGGGCCCTTGGGCAGACAACCGGCAAGCTCAACGAACTGTCGGCAAAAAGAGCCGAACTTGCCAACCAATACCAAAGTGAGATGGCGGACATGAAAACCGTTGAGGGAAGCTTTCGTAATGCCCTGGGGCAAACCATCGCAGGTTGGGATTCAAGTACGGTTGCAGCCATGCACCCTGAAATAAGGCACGCTTTCAAAGCCCTTCTTGAGCAAGAATCTTTTTTGGGTTTAAAAGAGATGCAGGCCTATACCTCTCTTCTTTTTGACGATATAAAGGCAACCGGCAGGATTGAGAAAAAAAGTACCGAGGTCATCAGGATAAACGGGCAGCTTCAGAACGTAACTCTTTATCGCGCCGGCGGCTTTTTTCTGGGATACCAGGATAATGAAGAGGCCTGTTTTGTTCTGCCCCAGGCAGGCGGGCCTGGTCTGTCAGTTAAAGCACAGGGGAAACAGCACAAACAGCTTTTGGCATGGCTTAACGGCGAATCGGATAATTTGCCCCTGGATATAACAGACGGCACCGCTATCCTTGCATCAGAACAAAGACAGGGCCTTGAGAGCTGGATTGAGGCTGGCGGTGTTCTGCTCTATCCAATTCTTATTGCAGGTCTCATCGGAATAATATTCACCCTTATTAAAACCCTGCATCTCTTCACGCAAAA
>JAFLJU010000069.1 GCA_022712835.1 Desulfobacteraceae bacterium | reverse complement strand
ACATATTGATTGAGTTTCTTTTTGTCAAAAAAGGAAATGCCGTAGAGTCGCTGTAGCTGCTGTCTTGTCTGGTCTGCACGCCAATAGGCACCCGATATTTTTAACAGTTTGAATCCTTTGATCATACCGGTCTGGGGAATATGGGGGCCCCGGCAAAGATCGATGAAGTTTCCGTTCTGGTAGAGGGAAATTTCCTGGTCGGAAAGTTCATTGATCAGTTCCAGCTTAAAGGGGTTGTCTGCAAAAATTTCCAAGGCTTCTTCCTTGGAGACCACCCGGCGCTCAAACGTGTTCTTGGTCTTGATGATTTTTTTCATTTCTGTTTCAATGGCGGCCAGGTCATCTTCGGATATGGGGGCCATATCAATATCATAATAGAACCCATCCTCTACCACGGGACCGATGGTCAGTTTGGCGTCGGGGTAGAGGGTCAGCACGGCTTCTGCCATGACATGGGCTGAGGAATGGCGCAGAACCTCAAGGCCTGCATCATCATTGGCGGTAATAAAGCTTACCTGTGCATCTTCTTTGATGGGAAGGCTTAAGTCCTGGAGGTGGTCGTTGATTTTGACCGCTACACAATTTCGTGCAAATCCTTCGGAAATGCCCAGGGCAATCTCCATTCCAGTGGGGATATCTTCAAAATGTTTTACAGCATTATCTGGAAATGTTATGTTAATCATTTTATTTTCCATTGTGTTTAATTGGTTTTAAATATAAAAATAAGAATTTTAGAAGAAGTGATGTAAACAATCAAGGGAAAAGATGTTGAATTTTAAGTTTGTTGAGTCGGATGGGGAATTGGAAACGGTCTGCAAGGGTCTTGGCGAGGAAAAAATAATCGGTGTGGATCTGGAGGCAGACTCCATGCATTGTTTCAAGGAAAAAATCTGTTTGATCCAGATTGCAGGGAAGGACCAGGCATTTCTGGTGGACCCTTTTTTAATCAAGGATTTCTCCCCCTTTGTCGCGCTGCTTGAAAATAAAGAGATCGTTAAAATTTTCCATGGGTCTGATTTTGATGTCAGAAGTATAGACAGGGAAATGGGGGTTCGCATTGAAAACCTTTTTGATACGGAAATTGCCTGCCGGTTTTTAAACGTCCGGGAACGGGGGCTTGGTGCCTTGTTAAAGGAGCACTTTGGCATATTTGTGGACAAAAGATTCCAAAAGGTGGACTGGTCCCGGCGTCCCTTAAAAGATGATATGATTGCCTATTCCGTGGGGGATGTGGCCAACCTGATTGAGCTCCATGACCGCATAAAAGAGCGGCTTGAAAAGATGAATCGACTTTCCTGGGCAAAGGAAGAATTTGAGGCCCAGGCCAGTGTGAGATACGAGTCCAATCATCAATTGCCCTTGTTTAAAAAATTTAAGGGGGCCGGGAAAATGGACAACAGAACCCTGGCAATTTTGGAAAACCTGCTTAAGGTCCGCCTGGACATGGGCGCTAAAAAAGATCTGCCCCTGTTTAAAATTTTATCCAACGACTCGTTGACGGCCCTTGCCACCCATCGGCCCCGTGCCGTCGATACCATGGTTTCCATCAGGGCCCTGAGTAAAAAACAGGCAGATATGTACGGCCATTTGTGCCAGGAGGCCATTATCGCAGCCCTGGCCCTGCCCCACGGTGAATTGCCAACTTACCCCAAAACCCGTCTGCCCCGGAAAAGTCCACAGGTATTGGAGCGCATCGAATCCTTGAAAAAAATGCGGGAAAAATTAAGCGTCTCCATTGGTATGGAACCGGGTTTTTTAATTAACAACAACCTGATATCGGCCCTTGCATTTGAGAATCCCCGAACTCTTCCCGCCCTTGAGAAGATGGGAACTTTGCGCAACTGGCAGATAGAAGCCCTGGGGGATGAGATAATTAAACTTCTTGGATAGGACGGTTAAATTATCCTGAAAATAAAAGACGAAAATAAAAAACGAAAAGAAAAGATAAAGATGTAAGTTAAAGGAAGCAACATGGAAATTAAGTTCTCTAAGATGGAAGGGCTTGGCAATGATTTTGTGATTTTGGATGACCGGGATGGAGGGATTGAAAGTGCCATGGGTTACCCGGCTCTTGCCAGAAAAATGTGTGACCGGCATTTTGGGATTGGCGGGGACGGCATCATTCTGGCCCAAAAATCTAGGGACCATGACATCCGGTTTGTGATCATCAATTCCGACGGGTCTGAACCCGAGATGTGCGGAAACGGGATACGGTGTTTTGCCAAATACCTCTATGAAAACAAAATACTGACCCAAAAATCCATGCGGGTTGAGACCCTTGCCGGAACCGTTATTCCCGAAGTCTTTGTGGATGAAAACAATCGGGTAACATCGGTTAAAGTGGACATGGGGACGCCGATTCTGTCTTGTAAGGATATCCCTTTTGTCTGCGACAAGGGGAGTGCGGTTGAGGAATCAATTGAAACCAGTGCTGGTAGCTTTTTGGTCACCATGGTTTCCATGGGAAATCCCCATGCCGTGATCTTTGTTCCGGATATCACTGCCGTGGATGTGGAGGGGATTGGCAGGGCTGTTGAAACCCATGACCGGTTTCCGGAAAAAACCAATGTGGAGTTCATCCAAGTGGTTTCTGACACCGAACTTAAAATGAAGGTATGGGAGCGGGGGGCGGGGATCACCCTTGCCTGCGGTACCGGTGCCTGTGCCAGTCTTGTGGCGTCAAAACTTACCAAAAGAACCGGAAACCGGGCTGTGGTTCACCTTGCTGGCGGGGATCTTGAAATTCACTGGGATGAAAAAAGCGGCCATGTTTTTAAGACCGGTCCGGCCACCCAGGTTTTTGATGGCAGTTTTTTTATTTAAGCCAGTTGCGTTTGATGTGCAATCTCTTTATCATCCAGTATTTCTCGGATTAAGGAAGACAGTCCCGGACCCGTTAAGGGTTTTTGAATATATTTGCTGATCCCGATCGAGTCGGCCATGTTCTGGGTAAAATTGTCATTAGAGCCTGCGCACAGAATAATCGGCATACTTTTTCGAATGTTTAACACTTTGACGCAAAGTTCATTGCCTGTCATCCGGGGCATTATCATGTCGGTGACGATGAGATCAAAATAGTCCGGGTTTTTTACAAATGCCTGAAATGCAGATGTTGTATCCCTGAAAACGCTGACTTGGTATCCAAGTTTTTCCAGAATTCCCCCCAGTGAATTTAAAATATCCGGTTCATCATCCACGAACATTATGTGTTCAGAGCCCTTGAGTGATGTTGCCTTTTCCCCTGGAAGACAATTGGCACTCTTGTTTTCGGTTGTGGGCCAGAATACCTGAAAGGTTGAGCCACGGTTCAGCTCACTGTTTGCTCTTATAAAACCATGGTGTTTTTTAATAATTCCGTCAACCACAGCCAATCCCAACCCGGTCCCTTCATCAGGGTTTTTGGTCGTGAAATAGGGATCAAACATTTTTGCCTGGGTTTCGTTGTCCATGCCGTGGCCGGTATCCCTGATTTCAAGTTTGATAAAATTGCCCGGTATATATGGGTTTGTTATTGAAGGCTCCTGGCTAACAATTTTGATATCATCCAACTGAACCGTTAAGGTTCCCCCTGACTCGCGCATGGCCTGGTAGGCATTTGTGCAAAGATTCATGATGATCTGGTGGGTCTGGGTCGGGTCCGCCATTATGGTTGACCGGGAGAGTATCTTTTCCTGTATTTCAATGGTCGCGGGTATTGAGGAACGCAAAAATTTGATTGCTTCTTTGACAATTAAGGATAATTTAATCGGATACTTTTTATATTCGGTCTGTCTGCTGAACGTCAGGATCTGTTGAACCAGGTCACTTGCTCTTTGCGCTCCTTTGACCACTTGTTTTATTTGTTCTCGGGCTTTGTCCGGATTATTTAGACTCATTTCCGTCAGTTGGGCATATCCGAAAATACCAGATAAAATATTATTAAAATCATGGGCAATTCCGCCGGCAAGGGTCCCGATGGCTTCCATCTTCTGAGACTGTCGAAGCTGGGCTTCAGTCCTTTTTTGTTCGGTAATATCTTTAAAATTTATGACAAATCCATGGTCTATTCCATGAATATTTTTTATGCCAGCGGCACTCAATAAAATGTTTAATGTTTTGCCGTCTTTAGATAATCTTTTTGTTTCAAAGCGAACAGGGTTACCCGATTGATAAATTTGCTTTACCATAAGTTTGGTTGCCATTTTTTGATCTTCGGGAACAAACGGGATGTCCATAGTCTGCACTTCGGTTAAGCTCCAACCAAAAACCTCGGTAAAGGCGGGATTTAAATATAAAGGATACTTATTGGTATCGTACACCGCGACTGGATCAGGGTTTGCCTGGAAAATTGCTTTTAACCGTTCTTCACTCTCCCTCAATTGTTTTTTGGCTTTCCATCGTTGGGTGATATCTGTCAGCACAGAAATCGTTTGATTTGTTAAAAAGGTAGATCTGAATTCTATGCATTTTGATTGACCATCCTTGCATATGATGTGAAATTCCCGACGCTGCCCCATGCCTAACTCGTGGGTATCTTTTTCCCATGTTGCGGTAACTTTTTTTCTATACTCCGGGTCTGGATAGACTTTGTTTAACCAGTCTTTTTTGGTGGGAATCTCTTCTATGGTGTATCCTGTGATTTTTGTAAAATAAGAGTTGATATAACGGTAGTTACCCTTGCTGTCGATCATTGCAATTCCATGGGGATTGCTTTCAAGAATAGAAGAGAGGTTTTTACTCTTTTCTCTGAAAGTCTTTTCGGCATGTTTGCATTGGAATTCTGATGCCTCTAGTGCCTGAATTTTATTTTCCAATTCTTTGTAAGTCGGTTTTTTAGCCATGTAAAAACCTTTTTGAAATCGAAACTAACTTGAGTTTAATGTTATATTAATTATATATTTAAGCAACTTAAAGAGCCTATCATTCTATGATTGAGATGATTGTTTTAATTGATTTCAATCAAATTTAACCTACACAATATAATTGTGCAAAGCAACTCAAAATTTCGTGATTCATGATGACATGCTAATTGTAAGGTAATCTGGTGTGTCTTTCTGATTGATTTTCCCAAGCCAGGCCTCGTACAAGCCTGCATCAAAATTTTGGGATCGTTCATTCATAAATCCGTGGAGGCCACCTGTCTTGTGGCAGGAAACGTTTGGGGTATCTTTTAGATTTAACATCAGGTGATCCACATCAAAATGGGGTTCTGACCGGGGCCAGATAAGCCGGGTGGCAAAGACCGGCCGGATCTTTGGGTGATGCCGGATCTGGGCGCCATAAAAGCCAAGGGCCTGTTGGATGCCGGCAAAAGCGACGTTGCCGGACAAATGCCATATGGCAGAAGCTCCCACACTGAATCCGATTAGGGTATGGGGCTGTCTGCCCTTTTTTAGATGATTTGGTTTTATATTATCTGGTTTTAAAAATTTTGAAATTTTTTCTGAATAAGCGGCAATACTCGTTCGGGATGAGAAAAAGGCATAGGCCGCTGTCTCATCCCTAAAGCTTGTCTGTCCATCATAGGGATCTATAATGTCGATGGTGGTTTTGATTAAT
>JAFLJU010000545.1 GCA_022712835.1 Desulfobacteraceae bacterium | reverse complement strand
GCAATATCGGCGGCATCATCATCATTGATTTCATTGACATGAAAAAAGAATCCCACAAGGAAAAACTGATGTCCCGGATGAACACCGCCATGAAAAAGGACAAAAGCCAAACCAACATCCTTCCCTTAACGGAACTGGGCCTGGTTCAGATGACAAGGAAACGAACCCGGAGAAACCTGAATCGAACCCTGTGCGAACCCTGTTTTTACTGCAACGGAAACGGGCATCTGCTGTCAGGAAAATCCATCTGCCATAAAATATACAGGGATCTTGTTTCGGAAGCCGCTGATATCATGGGCAATCGATTTACCGTAAAGGTCCACCCGGAAATTGCTCAACTTCTCCACGGCAGTGAAAAACATTTGATTGCCTCCCTGGAAAAACAATTTGCAAAACCCATTGTCATCTACCCGGAGCCCCATTACCACATCGAGGAATACCACATTTTTGAATCCCTTGTGAAATAAGAAACCAATTTTGATCAGGTTCATTCTTGACTTTCCCAGGAAAAAAAGGTAAGGTCTTGTGTTTATGGCAGTTAGCTCGATATTTAGCAAACCAACTTATAGTAAACTAACTTAGTTAAGGATTATGATTTTATGAAACGAACATTTCAGCCAAGCAATAGAAAAAGAACAAGAAAGCACGGCTTTCTCAAAAGAATGTCCACCACTGGTGGTAGACGGGTTGTCAATGCAAGACGCGCAAAAGGAAGAAAGAAACTTACGGTTTAATAAAGGGATTTATTGAATAACTTTTCTTTACCCAAAGAGGTGAGGCTCCTAAAAAGGAGCCAGTTTTTAACACTTTCGAGACAAGGGCAAAAGATACACACGGGTTTTTTTATAGCAGCCGTCCTTGAAGGGACTGGCAAATGCAATCGAATTGGAATTACCGTATCTAAAAAAGTGGGGAATGCAGTAGCACGTAACCGGATTAAACGACTTGTAAGGGAATATTTCAGGCACAACAAAGATTTCATTCCGGGAACAAGGGACATAAATATCATTGGACGGAAAAGTCTGACGACGCTATCCAACAAACAAATTATTGAGAAGCTTGATAAACTTTTTACAAAGATAGCAGCACACTATTATGGTTAAACAGCTATTATTAATATTTATTAAATTTTATCAATTTTTTATATCACCTCTGACAGGACGGAATTGTAGATTTTATCCGACCTGTTCGGCATATGCGTTTGAAGCGGTTGCAAAACACGGTAGCCTCAGGGGCACAGCCCTTGCTGTTAAAAGAGTTTTGCGTTGTCATCCATTCCATGCCGGAGGATATGACCCGGTCCCATAATTAATCCGTAGCGGCATAACTGTTTTCCTCTTCTTTGTTATGAAAATCCTTACAATTTTCAAGTTTTAGGAGAGAAAATGGATGAGCAAAAAAGATTATTATTAGCGGTGGTGCTTTCCGTGGTGGTCCTTGTGGGCTACCAATATTTTTTTACAGCACCCGCCCAAATTAATAATCCGACCCAGGAAGTCCAGAATCGGGAAGCCAACCAGGCGAATACCCAGACAAACAATCCCGTATCAAATTATGCGCAAGGGGCTGGAAACCAGGGCCAGGCAGTTCAAAACAATCAGGGAGTCGCGGCAGTAAAAGACTATCGGACCATTTTGGTGTCCACCCCCCTATATGAGCTTGCCATATCCGAACACATGGCAGCCGTCAATAGTTTCGAACTAAAAGGTTATAAAGAGACCAATCAGAAAGACTCTCCTTTAAAACAATTGGTTGCAGAACAATTGGTTGCCGGCACCCTGTCCGTTAACATGGAAGGGGGGACCATCCTTGGACTGGACAACGCTGTTTTTTCCGCTGAAACAGATAGCAGTTCGGTCAGTCTGGCTAAAGGGGAAAAAACCATTGTTTTCTCATGGATGAGTTCCCAGGGAATTTCCGTTAAGAAGATTTTCACCTTCAGGGCAGATTCCTTTCTCATTGATTGCAATATCCTTATCCAGAATGGCTCGAGTATGCCCATCAATGATTCCATTGTCATTTCCATGCCCGGATTCTATGACGATGAGGTAAAAACCCAATCCCGCTTTGCCTTTCAAGGACCCATCGCATTTATCAACGACAAGTATCAAGACATTGCGCCGGATGATATCGAAGACCAGGACACCTATACCGGCACCATCGACTGGGCCGGTTACACCAGTCAGTACTTCATGACCGCTGTCATGCCCCAAACCCCCATGACGGCCAAACTCAAACTATCCTATGCCAATGATATTGCCACCAACCGGTTTGTCCAGAAACTAGATCGGCTGGACCCCGGAAAACAGGGCCAGTACGACTATACCTATTATATGGGCCCCAAAAGCTATAAGCTGTTAAGTAAATACGATAACAAGCTGGCAAAAGCGATTAACTTCGGCTGGTTTGATATCATAGCCAAACCGCTTTTGATCATCATGAATACGATCCATGACTTCATTCCCAACTATGGTATTGCCATTATTTTGCTGACCATTCTCATCAAACTTGTTTTCTGGCCCCTGGGCACAAAAAGCTATAAATCCATGAATGAGATGAAAAAAGTCCAGCCCCTGATGATGGAATTGAGGGAAAAATACAAAAACGACAAAACGCGGATGAACCAGGAAGTGATGGGCTTGTATAAAACCTATAAGGTGAATCCGGCTTCAGGCTGTTTGCCATTGCTGGTTCAAATGCCCATATTCTTTGCCCTTTACCGCATGCTTTACCAGGCCATAGAACTGCGGCACGCCCCTTTTTTCGGATGGATCAAAGATCTGTCGGCTCCGGACCGGCTCTTCAATTTTGATTTTACCATTCCCTTTATGGACGCACCCGCCGGTATTCCGGTGCTTACCCTCCTCATGGGGGCATCCTTTCTGCTCCAACAGAAAATGACACCCACTGCAGGCGACCCCATGCAGGCCAAAATGATGATGCTGATGCCCATATTCATGACCGTGCTGTTTATTAACTTCCCGGCAGGACTGGTCTTGTACATGTTTGTTAACAATATTATTTCAATGGGCCAGCAGAAATATACCCAAAAGAAATTTTCCTAACACTTTGGAGGTCATATGAAAGAAACCCAGGAATTTACTGGAAAAAACGTAGACACGGCTGTAAAGAACGCATGTACAGCCCTGGACGTTTCCAAGGAAAAGCTGGACTATAAAATAATTTCCGCAGGCGCCTCGGGCATATTCGGAATTGTCGGTCGAAGAGATGCCAAAATAAAGGTAACTCTTCCGAAGACAGATACTGCCTCTGCTGAAGAACGGGAAGGAATCAGATCCATTGTGGATGAAGCCTTTGGAGAAGATACCCGGTTGGAAGGTGATCCAATGCCAAAAGCCAAGCTCGAACCAAAAGCCAAAGCAGCACCAAAAGCAAAGCCAGAGCCAAAAGCCAAAGCAGCACCAAAGGCCAAGCCTGAGACAAAAGCCAAAGCAACACCAAAGGCCAAACCAGCACCAAAGGCAAAGCCAGAAACGGAATCAAAAACAGACACTCCCACCGAAAAAAGCCTGGATATTAAGTTAGACCAGGCAGCTGAGATGGAAGACGACAACAACGGGAAGTGGGAGTTAGAACCCGAGCCCCGTAATGTTTCGTCAAGGCAAAGACCTCCGGAAGATGTTGAGCCAGTCGTGGATGTTACCCAGGAATCTATTGATCTGGGCAAGGAAGCATTGGAAAAAATGGCAAATCTGATCACCGATGATGCCACGGTTGAAGCGTCAACCGAAGAGGACCGCCTTACACTAAAAATCTCAGGAGGGAATGCGGGTATCCTCATTGGTCGAAAGGGTCAGACCCTGGATGCCATGCAGTTTTTGACCGATAAAATCATCAATCGGAAAAGTGAGGCCCGGGTCCGGGTAAAGATAGACATCGAAGGGTATATGGAAACCCGGAAAACAAACCTCAACCACCTGGCTTTTAAAATGGCGGAAAAGGCAAAAAAAACCGGTCGCCCAACCACCATTAATCAAATGAGTGCCCAGGACCGACGCATTGTCCACCTTGCCCTCAAGGACGATACCCAGGTCAGAACCCAGAGCATGGGGGATGGATATTACCGGCGTCTGGTGATTTTCCCTAAAACAAAAAATTCCTTTCGGGGGAAACGGCGACTTAAAAAACAACCACAATGAATGATACAATTGCCGCAATAGCAACCCCCTATGGAAGTGGCGGTATTGGTGTCATACGGATCTCGGGTTCCCGTGCGTTTGAGATTGCCTCGGCACTCTTTTCAACCACACGGGAACCTAAAGAAAACCTTCCCGTGCTGGTTTCCCACCAAGTTACCCACGGGTTTATTCTGGATAAATCAAACCCGGACAATACGCAAGTCGTGGATGAGGTTTTGCTGATCCCCATGCAAGCACCCCGCTCCTATACGGCTGAAGATGTGGTCGAAATCCAGGCCCACTCCGGAACCATTGTTCTAAAAGCAATCCTGGAACTTGCCATATCCTTTGGGGCAAGGCTGTCTGAACCCGGTGAATTTACAAAACGAGCTTTTTTAAACCAACGAATTGACCTGACCCAGGCAGAAGCGGTTGCCGACATTATTAATGCCCGATCCATAAATTCGCTGAAATTTGCGTCCTCCCAGAACCTTGGGGAACTCAGATGCAGAATCAATGAGTTGCGCGCCCCCCTGATTGATTTATTATCCCGCTTGGAAGCCTCCATTGATTTCCCTGATGAAGTGGAACCATTTGAGATATCCCCTTTGGAATCAGAATCACTTGATCAGGTCATTGAAAAATGTAAAGAATTTATTCAAATTCATGATGATGCCTGCTTTCTGAAAGAGGGTATTCGGGTGGCAATCTGCGGTGAACCCAATGTAGGAAAATCAAGCCTGATGAACAGATTTCTAGAACGGGATAAATCTATTGTAACCCCAATCCCCGGAACAACGAGAGATCCCATTGAAGAAGGGTTGAACATTGATGGTATCCCCTTTGTCGTCATTGATACCGCAGGTATCCATGAAACAGACGATCTGGTGGAAATCATCGGGATTGAAAAGGCAAAAGACCATATCCTTGACGCAGACCTGATTCTCTTTATGAAAGAGGCAGGATCTGTTTTTTCCGACAGGGAATTTCAACGCATGATTCCCCAGGGAAAAGAGTTGGCGAGAAACCTGGATAACAGGGTCATTCTGGTGATCAATAAAATGGATTTGACCCAGGAGAATGAAGAGAACCTGTGTTTTCCCACCCCTACCTATTCCCGGATGCCAGTTGTCAAAATATCCGCCCTATTGAACCAGGGAATTAAAGAATTAAAGAAAAAAATTGTGGAAACCTGCATCCAGGATCTCTCCATGGAAACCACTGCGGTGATCCCCAACCTGAGGCATAAAAAAGCCTTGAAACAAACCCTGTCGGCTCTTGAGTCCGTAAAAACCGGACTGGCCCGGGGACAGGAAGAAGAAACCCTGGCCATTGACATGAAAACTAGTATTGATTCCCTTGGAACAATTACCGGGGAAACGGCCTCTATAGATATATTGGATACTATTTTTAATAATTTTTGTATTGGAAAATAAAGGAAGCCCCCATGCCAATAGATTTAAAAACACATTTTGAAAAATATGAAGCCCTGGTCCACGTGGTGGACGGCGTGTTTGACAAGGTCAAGAATGAATTTCCCAAGGAAGTGTTCTGCCGGGAAAAATGCAGCGACTGTTGCTATGCCATTTTCGATTTGACCCTGATTGAGGCGCTGTATATAAAGAACAAATTCCTGGAAACATTTTCAGGAAAGGCCAAAAACGATCTTATCGAAATTGCAGACAAAACAGATCGTGCCCTGGTGAAATTAAAACGGGATGCCTATAAGCAGGTAAAAAACGGTGCGGATGAGTTGGAAATTGTAGGCAAAATGTCCCAGGAAAGGGTTCGCTGCCCCCTTTTGGGAGAAAACAATTTATGTGTCATGTACGAACATCGACCCATCACCTGCAGAATTTATGGAATCCCCACCTCCACAGCAGGTTCCAGCCATATTTGCGGGCGAACCAATTTTGTCCAGGGTGAGCCCTACCCCACCCTGAATATGGACAAAATTTACAGCCGGCTCCAGCTTATGTCTGCAGAACTTATCAAAGATATCAACTCAGAAAACATTCGGATGCACGAAATGCTGATCCCGGTCTCAATGGCCCTGGTCACCGATTTTACTGAAACATACCTTGGAGTCAAAAAGAATGGATGATTTTACCCCGGAAGAGATTGAAGACAAAAAAAAAGCTATCTTTGGTGCCATGGGCAAAAGAGGACAGGCTCAGATTCTCAAAAAAGGATATGAAAAATGGAACCCCTTTGCAGAACCCAAAGATCCCATTGATATTCGGAAAGACAAAACCAAGCGAACCTCCCAGGTATTGATCCGGGAATTTTTAGCCCAGGTGGACCATGATGAATATAACAACTCCTTTGCCCAGGGCGCTTTTGAAATGTGCCTGGGGATTATCAACGAAGAGGAAAAAATCCGGGGAATGTTTGAATTTGCATGCTGGTATGAAGGCCTGTTAAAAAAAGAGGGATATGATCCAATTTAATCGGGATGTCGTTCTGGATATTTTCTACGAATCTGAAATGAGACTGACAGCCAGGGTTTATATTCAGCAGATTGCTTCCCGGCTGTCCATCCCTATCTCCCAAGCAAAAAAAGTCCTGACTTCACTTGTGGAGGAAGAGGAATTGACCTTTCAGGACCTATACGGGTCCACCTATGTGGCCCAAAATTTTTTAAAACCGGTTCGAATGACCGATCATTTCTTCCTCACCCCCCCCGGAAGACAGAGCCTGGCAGGCCAAGATGAAAAGGATATTCTCATTGAACAGGGGATCTCATTTGGTTCCGGCCACCACCCCACCACCCGGCTGTGCCTTGAGGCCATTGACATCACCTGTTTAAGTGCAACTTCAATGGCCCTTAATGAGGATTCAATGGGAGCGGATATTGGAACGGGATCAGGGGTACTGGCCATCGCCCTATGTCTTGCTGGAATTGCCCGGTGCAAGGCCTGGGAAATTGACTCCAATGCCGTGAGTGAAGCCCAGAAAAATGTAGCGGCAAATCATCTTTCCCACCGAATTTGTATCATTAAAGACTATATGCCCGAAAGCCTGGACAAGTTTTCAATCCTCTGTGCCAATTTAAGAACTCCCACACTAAAACAATTGTCCGGGCTCATTCAAAACAGTCTTTGTCCAAATGGAACAATTATTTTATCCGGGATTCGGCAATGGGAAAAAGAAGATTTGATCACCCATTATTCAAAGATAGGATTCACATTGGCTTGGCAAAAAGATGAAAAAAACTGGTCGGGTGTGGTAATGAAAAACATTTCTTAACACACTTGCTCTAAAAATGGGTTTTCGGTATACTTCCCTCCATATTCAACAAACTCCTGGTTCAATAAACGCATGGTCCAATAAAAAGGGCGGCTTCCATGTCCTCAATTTTAAAAAAAATCGGTAAGATCTTGCTTATTTTAATGGCAGCAATTGGGTTGTCCGGGTTCATATATACCTGGACCGATACCGATGGTATCAAACACTACAGCAACATTGCCCCTCCGGCCGAGGGGGATGCAAAAGCGTTTGCTGAAGAGGTCGCAAAACTTCCCAAAGGCCATCAATTCAACATTGTCAAAATATTTGATGGAGATACGGTTCTGGTGGAAGGGGTTGACCTGCGATTCACCATACGGCTTGTAGGCATAGATACTCCAGAGCTTGGCAGAAAAGATAAAAAGGACCAGCCGTACAGCCAGGAGGCAAAACAAAAACTAACCCAGCTCCTGGGTAAAAAGAGAATTTCCCTAACTCAATATGGAACAGGGGGGTATAATCGGGTATTGGCTGAAATTTTTGTCAATGAAACCAATATTAACCTTGAAATGGTTCGAGCCGGTTTGGCAGAGGTATACCGGGGGAAACGACCGGGTAAATTTGACCCAACCCGTTATTTTCAAGCGGAAAAACTGGCAAAGGACACCCAAAAAGGGATGTGGGTCCAGGGAAATGTCTACAAAAGCCCAGGACTCTGGCGCCGGGAATTGAAACTAAAATTAAAAGGATCATAAAATTTGCAGGTCTCAGGCTTTACCACTTTCAATACAATCTTTTTTAAAGATTTATTCTTTTATTTTTGCACCCGTATGGGTTGTATGTTACTATTTCTCAGAGGAATCCCCTCGATATTTTACAAAAAACTATATACTGAGAACAGGCGTTTTTTCGCAACATAAAACCGCCATGGGAAATAAATCTCATACATCCCAAGGAGAAAATATGCCGGACAATAGAGAAAGCCCCATCCTTTGGAGCAAAAATGAATACGGCCTATATCCTGGGGATGGCAAAAACAGATGGCGGAGTAAAAATCCTTTTGGATATCGACAAAGTCTTGTCGGGAAACGAGATCACCTCCCTGGAAAAAGCATCCAAATAAACCATCAATGGGTTAATTTTCTTGACAAAAGGGGCTGCCCTGAATAACCATGATCTCCGACGAAGACATGGAAATTATGGTGACAAAAGGCTTTGATCATTGACGAACTCCTGGGAAAAGATGAATATGTCATCAAAAGCCTTGGGGCAAACCTTGAGGGTATCCAGGGATTTTCAGGCGGTGCGATCCTTTCCGACGGAAGGGTTGGACTGATCCTTGATATCCATGGTATTTTCAAATTATCGGAAACCTAAAACCTATTTGTCTTGTTGACATTGAAAAAAGGAGAAATATGAACCCTACCATATTAATCGTCGATGATGAGAAAGCCATCCTGCACATGTTCTCCCTGGCTTTTTCAAAAAAAGGATACCAGGTTCGGTCTGCCGGAAGTGCGGAAGAGGCCCTGGAATTATTAAAACTGGAAAAAATCCATGTCATGTTCCTCGACTTGAATTTACCGGGAATGAACGGAATTGAATTGTGCCGGGCCATTAAAAAAGAACTGCCCATGGCAGTTCTTTATGCCCTGACCGGATATGCATCGCTTTTTGAATTATCGGACTGTAGAGATGCAGGATTTGATGATTATTATAAAAAGCCGGTGAGTATGTCCCTCCTGCTGGACGCGGCCGAGGCCGGATTTGAAAAAATAGAACGATGGCGGAAAGTATAAATGACAACAAGTATTGAATACAGCCAAGAGGGGTTGCTGGAGATTATCAATGCACTCCCCTTGGCCATTTGTGTTATTGATAAAAGCTGGTCGGTGGTACTTGCCAACAAGGTCACCTACGAGTTTACCAATGCAAACAAAGCCCCCCTCCTTTCACAGGTTACCGGGAAAGCCCTTGGATGCATTAATAGTGACAAGGATCCAAAAGGGTGCGGTTTTAGCCCGGATTGTTCCCGGTGCAGACTTCGGGAAGCGATTTCCCATACTCTGGAAAAAAAAGAGCCCCGGCACCTGATTGAAACCTCCATGACGTTCAAGGAAAAAGGGGTGCGAATTTTAAGAATCTCCACCCAGCCGTTGAACCTGGGCGGAGATGAGGTTGTTCTGCTTTCCATAGAGGATTTGACAGATGCCCGTTCCCATGAAAAAATCCGACTTGAAAAAGAAAAACTAACCGCTGTTTTAGAAACGGCTGGGGCTGTCTGCCATGAACTCAGCCAGCCCCTTCAGGTGATTAGCGGGTTCTGCGATATTCTGGCAGAACAAAAGGGGTTAGACCCTGAAACCTCCCGTGCCCTGAATGCCATCCTGAAAGAGATCGAAAGAATGGGGCGCCTGAACCATGATCTGATGAATATCACTCGGTATGAAACCAAACCCTACCTAAGGTCAAAAATTATTGACATTGAAAAATCATCTGCCGGGTCTTAACCCATCCGTCTGTGGTGTTTCTCAAAACGGGATATCATCATCGGGAATGGAACCCTGACCACCGGTCATCCCTGGGTTGGTCTGCCCCTGAAAATTATTGCTGTTGGGCCCCTGGTTTCCCTGGGAAGGTGCGTTGTTGGATTGATATCCGCCTCCACCCTGATTTCCCTGGTTATTACCAGCCTGATTCCCTTGATATCCACCGCCCTGCTGG
>JAFLJU010000522.1 GCA_022712835.1 Desulfobacteraceae bacterium | reverse complement strand
ATCCTTTTCACCCCCTTTTTTCACAAAAGCTGACTCAACCTCTCAAACCGTGCCACCTGTTCCCTGTAATAAGAGCGTTTCTCTTGTGCCAGGGACAGGGCTTCTTTAGCGGCCTCAATCGCCTCGGCATTGCGGTTATTTGCAGCCAGGGCTTCGGCATAGGTGTCCAGAACAAAGGGCTCCCGTTTGAGAGAAACCGCAATGGAAGCAAGCTTGAGCGCCCTTACACCATCCCGAAATTGTGAATCCGGACAGGTGGCAAGCAGCCAGGCAAGATTATTTAAGGCATGAACATTTTTACTGTCAATGCGAATCACATTTTCATAGGCATCAAGCGCCTTGTCATAAGCCTTGTCGTTGTAATGGGAATCCCCCACAAAAGCATACAGGTCTGAATTTTCCGGATCTATCTCCAATTGCTGGAGGAGTACCTGACTTGCAATATATGTTTCAAATGCATCCTTTGATCTGCCATGGCTGATGCTATAACCCAGGCTGAACACGACAAAAACCAGTATCAGATACACCAGCATCATTTTTTTCACCCTTTTGTGATGACCGGCAATCAATCCGGGTGTTTCCCGGCATTGTTCCAGGAACCGGATTCTTTCACCGATTCCAAAGTGATGCCAGTTTGGCTTGTCAATGGACTGCCGGCTCAGGGAGGCTATTTTATAGAAAGTGGATACCAGGAACCCCGCATCCCTTTGAAAATCATATACGTGAATATCTGCCTGACGTTCGAAATTGCGCATAAAAAACCCGAACACAAATCTAAAATAGATCACAAAACAACCTATCAACGACAGACAGATAAGCGCAGGATACACATCTCCCTTATCCACTCCCAGGAAAGAAAACCCCTGGTAAACTGGCCCGGCAATATATAACAAGAGGATCATGGGTTCAAAAAAAACAAAATTGCAGGCAATGAACCCTGCAAAAAAGAGTAGGTAAAATAACATATGGTATCGCTGGACATGGCCTATCTCATGGAGAATCACCGCATCCATTTCATCCCCATCCAGAGCATCCATCAGGGCCGGTGTTACCAGAAGATATCTGAATCGCCCCACAAGCCCCATGACCCCAGCAGTAATCATGCTCCCCCCAAAAAGCTCCCATTTTAAAATATCTGCATACCTAAGCCCCGCCCTTTCGCAGGTGGCCTCAATTCGGTCCCGCTCCGCCCCCGGTTCAAGGGAGGTGCAGCCCCAGAGTTTTCGTATCAGGACCGGCCCGAAAACAGACACAAGAATCAAGAAGGTCAAGATATAAACAATCTCACCGGAAGTGGTATTAAAATAGGTCCGGACCGCGCCCTGGGGCAAAAGCTGAATCATGTCTGCAAACAAAGATAGGGAAAACCAGGGAAGCAAGGCCGGCAGGGAAAACGAAATATTTGACCAAATATAACTTTTCTTGGTCAGCCCCCCGGAAAAAAATCTTTTTTGGACCCCATAGGCAAAATTCCAGATGATAACAAGAAGAAAAACAAAAAGACCCAGGAACAAAGCTGCCACAAGGGTGGGAAGAAGGGTAAACAACCCGATATCAACAAATAAAAGAGGAAGTCTGAACCAATAGATATTGGCCGCAAAAATCAATAAGGCGGTTAAGGAAAGTTTTGAAATTGCACCATTAATGGAGTGGTCCAATCCCAGATAGGACCTTTGTCCTCCCTTTCGGGCAAGTCTTCTAAACCAGAACCAGCAGACGAGGGAAAAGGCAACCATGGATATAAGGCTGTAATAAAGGCCGTTTGGATCGCAGCTTTTTGTTTTGTCAAACAATTGGGCCGTGGAATAGATCAAAAGGGCGATCAAAAAATATAAAAAATTTGAAAACAAGTCAGATTTCCTTTAACCAATAATGCCGTAATCGGCGAAGTTACTTAATACCATCCATGATTTTACATCAAATTTGAGACCCGGTCTTAAAAGCAATTTCCCCACCCCTTCCCGGGAAAGCAGAAGAATCTCAATTTCCTCGGACATTGTGTTGAACCCATTGCCGGGTTCTCCATCACATTCAACAAATAAAAGGCTGACCGTTTCGTCGGTCATGCCCGATGAAGAATAGATGGGGGGGCTTGATTTTAAAACCCGTGTGAGGGTTAAACCAGTTTCTTCAAAAAGTTCACGAGCCCCCGCCTGGACAATGGTTTCCCCAGGGTCCACAAGCCCTGCGGGAAACCCATATTGATGGCCGCCCAGGGGGACCCGAAACTCCTTGATAATTACCAAAGAGCAGGTTTGCTTGTGAAGGGGAACCACGACCACAGCATCCACGTGTCCCTTTGCCCGATCCAGTGGATTGGGCAAGGTCGATCTTGATGCAAACACCCAATTTTTCATATTTTTTGCCCGATCCCTATATTGAATCGAAAACAGGTTCAGGTGTTTACAATCGGTTATTTTTTCTATTCTACAGATTTCCAACCCATCCCTCCCTTGTATTACCGGTGCTCCAAGATCGTTGGGCCCCAAATTTATATTTACCATTTAGAATAAGCATAGAAAATAATAAATACCACCCAAGGTCCACGACTTTTACAAAGAAAAAAATAAATTACAAGAAATTTCAGTCCCCACCGGCCAAAAACAAAGGACACTCCCACCCGTTGATGAATATTCATTAAAATAATGATATTTCATTTCTCCCGATGGGTAAATCAAACTGACGGGTAAATTAAAATAAACTCCCCGGGGGAATTCCTTCACCATCAAAAAAAATATCATGGTATCATACAAAGACAATGCCAGTTCAGATCAGCACGCCCATGGCTTTTGTCTGCTCTAAGGTTTTATGTTTTCTCCGTGGAAGGCATGAACCTTTGTGGTTTTATCACACCAGGAATATTTTTTGCATAGTTAACTATCCATGGAAAATTAAGATTAACCATAAACCAATCATAATATTTTAGGAAGATATGCACCGTTTAAAAGGAGATCTTATTCAGCTGGCCCTAGCGGGAAAATTTGATGTCATTATCCACGGGTGCAATTGTTTTTGCACCATGGGCGCAGGCATTGCAAAGCAAATTTGTGAAAATTTTCCAGATGCATACCAGGCAGATTTTGAAACCGAGTCAGGCGACAAAAACAAATTGGGAAACTATTCCAAGGCCACCGTCCACGTCGATGGGACCCCCCTGATAATCATCAACGGATATACCCAATACCATTATTCCGGGGCCAAAGTACTTGCAAATTATGATGCCATTGAGGCATTATTTTCCCGGATCAAAATAGATTTTTCAGGAAAAAAAATCGGCTACCCACTGATTGGCGCGGGACTTGCTGGTGGAGACTGGGAAAGGATCCGTAACATTATCGATCATAAGCTTGCAGGAGAAAATCACACCTTGGTTGAATATTTGGGTTTGCAAAAATAGTTTTTCTGTCTTAAACTCATCGACAAAAAAGACAACCCATTATCAGGTAGGCATATTATGATTAAAGTAGGCATTGCGGGTGCATCGGGCTATACAGGCGTGGAACTTGTCAAATTGATTTCCAACCACCCGAAGGCCCGTTTGGAAACGGTGACTTCCAGCAGTTATAAAGGAAAGGCTTTGACAGATATTTTCCCTTCCATGCGGGGATTTGAATCCCTCATTTGTGAGGATTTTGATGCAAAAGCCCTTTCAAACAAAGTAGATATCATGTTTCTTGCGTTACCCCACAAGGTTTCCATGGCCTATGCAGCCCCCTTAATAGAACAGGGGATTAAGGTAATTGATCTGTCTGCCGATTTCAGATTTAACAATCCTGCCACCTATGAAAAGGCCTATCAGACACATACGGACAAGAATCTTCTGGCCCAAAGCGTATATGGGCTGTGTGAAATTTACCGGGATCAAATCAAAACAGCCAGAATAATCGGAAACCCCGGTTGCTATCCCACCACGATACTCCTAGCCCTTCTCCCTCTTATCCGGGAAAAACTCATAAAATTGGAAGGAATTATCTCCGATTCTAAATCCGGCGTCAGCGGGGCTGGCAGATCCCTGTCCCTGGCAGCCCACTATTGTGAAGCAAATGAATCCTTTACCCCCTACAAAATTGGGAATCATCGACACACACCGGAGATAGAGGAAGTTTTAAGCCTCCACGCGAAAAGAGATGTCCATATTACCTTTGTCCCTCATTTGGTGCCGGTTACAAGGGGAATGGTTTCCACGATTTATGGGCAGGCCGAAAACGGGGTCCAATATAAAGATATATGCAAGGCTTATGAAAAATGGTATTCCGAAGAACCCTTTGTCAAACTACTGAAAGAAGGCCACTTTCCTTCCATGTCCCATGTCAGGGGAACCAATTGTTGTGACATTGGATGCCATTTTGATGAAAACACGGGCAGGATCATCCTTGTTTCTGCCATTGACAACCTTTTAAAGGGTGCAGCAGGGCAAGCGGTTCAAAATATGAACATCATGTTTGGGCTACCGGATGAAACGGGTTTGGATTATGTCCAGTCCCCGTTGTAACAAAACCCAATATTATACTTGACATAAATTGATTATCTAAATAAAAAAGAGACAATGAAAAAACGAATTAAAATCTGGTTTCACTCCGGTTCAGATTCCAACATCAGGGAAATATCCGTTCACAAGCTGGGCGTGTTGTCTTTTCTGCTTCTTGCCATGGGGGTCGGTGGCAGCCTCACCTATGTGGGCTTTGATTACTATCGTTTAAAGACAATCGCTTTTAATAATAAGGCCTTGACCCAAACCATTGAGTCCAATAGCAATGAGATTCAAAGCCAACGAGATCAGATTCAGGCCTTTGCTAAAAACATTGAAGCACTCAAAAACAATGTGGTCAACCTGACAAAATTAGAAGATAAGGTCCGTTTGATTGCCGACATTCAAAAAACAGGAAATTCCTCTGGTTTCATCGGTATTGGCGGGATCCCGGAAAATAACCTTGATCAGGATATCCCATTGGATGCCAGACACAATAACCTGATCCGGGAAATGCACGAGCAGGTGAACCAGACAACGCTTGCGGCCAAGAAGCAGGTACTCAATTTTGAAGACCTCATCAAGCAACTTGAGAAAAAAAAGAATTTTCTGGCATCAACCCCTTCCATCAGACCGGTTGAAGGCTGGATCACATCCAAATTCGGATATCGAAAATCCCCTTTCACCGGGAAACGAACCTTCCATTCCGGCCTTGATATTTCAAACAAACTAGGAACCAAAGTCATTGCAACTGCCAATGGAAAAGTTTCCTATGCTGCCCGGAAAATGTATTATGGCATGCTGGTTGTTATCGACCATGGATATGGCAAGGTAACAAAATACGGACACCTTCAAAAAATTCTGGTAAAATCGGGCCAACGCGTAAAAAGAGGGGATGTTGTGGCTCTTCTGGGCAACACCGGTCAAAGTACCGGCCCCCATGTCCACTACGAGGTTCGCATAAACAACACGCCGGTCAACCCTTTGAAATACATCCTTAATTAGTCCCTCGCCCCAGAATTTGCAAAAATCCCCCCATTAAAAGAACCAATTTATTTATTTTTTTTGTTTTATTTTTTATATTAATGCTTATATGTTTGACAAAGAAAATTTAAGCAGCAACACACTTAACACCCAATATACTTAAGAACAGGTAAAATTTAAATGGTATTCAAATTTTTCACAAAGGTTTTTGGCTCTAACAATGATCGTTTAATAAAAAAACTTCAGCCCACTTTAGATAAAATTAATGCCCTGGAACCCCAGATGCAGTCGCTGACCGATGAGCAGCTGCCAGGCAAAACCCTGGAGTTCAAAGATCGATTTGAGAAAGGGGAGACCCTGGATGAAATTTTACCGGAAGCCTTTGCCCTGGTGAGGGAAGCCTCGGTCAGAATACTTGGCATGCGCCATTTTGATGTACAGCTCATCGGGGGAGTTGCCCTCCACCAAGGCACCATCGCTGAAATGAAAACCGGAGAGGGAAAGACCTTGATGTCAACTCTTCCGGCTTACCTGAATGCCATTTCCGGCAAAGGGGTTCACATTATCACGGTCAATGACTATCTGGCCCGGCGTGATGCAGACTGGATGGCCCAAATTTATAATTTTTTAGGGTTGAGTGTCGGTGTGGTTCTCCATGATATCAGCGATCAGGAAAGAAAAGAGGCCTACGCCTCGGATATCACCTATGGTACCAATAATGAGTTCGGGTTTGATTATCTCAGGGATAACATGAAATTTGAACGGGAAAACCTGGCCCAGGGTCCCCTCAACTTTGCCATTGTGGATGAGGTGGACTCCATCCTCATTGATGAGGCAAGAACTCCCCTGATCATTTCAGGCCCAACCGAAAAATCCACCCATTTTTATACCCAGGTCAACACCATTATCCCGACATTTAAACACGATATCGACTACACCCTGGATGAAGAATCCAAAAGTGTTTCCCTTACGGAAGATGGGATTGCCAAGGGGGAGGAATTGTTGTCGGTGGATAATTTATATGATCCTGCCAACATTGAAATGCTCCACCATGTCAACCAGGCCCTGAAGGCCCACACCCTGTTCAAACGGGATACCGATTATATTGTTAAAAATGATCAGGTGGTGATCGTTGATGAGTTTACCGGACGATTGATGACGGGACGGCGTTACAGCGAGGGGTTGCACCAGGCTCTTGAGGCAAAGGAAAATGTTAAAATTGAAAATGAAAATCAGACCCTGGCATCCATCACCTTTCAAAATTATTTCAGGATGTATGACAAACTGTCAGGAATGACGGGAACAGCAGAGACCGAGGCTCCTGAGTTCAAAAAAATCTATGACCTGGATGTCATCGTGATCCCCACCCATCAACCCATGGTCCGTAAGGATTTTCCCGACCTGATATATAAGACCCAGAAAGAAAAATATGATGCCGCAATCCTGGAAATCATTGCCCTCCATAAAAAAGGCCAGCCAGTGCTTGTGGGGACCATTTCCATTGACGTCTCCGAAGATCTGAGTAAAAAACTCAAGAAAAAAGGGGTTCCCCACACGGTATTGAATGCAAAGCACCATAAAGAAGAAGCCCAGATCATTGCCAATGCCGGTCAAAAAGGAGCGGTGACCATCTCCACCAACATGGCGGGGCGTGGTACGGATATCAAATTGGGGGAAGGGGTAACCGAACTTGGCGGATTACATATTTTGGGTACCTCCCGGCACGAATCCAGGCGAATTGACAACCAGCTTCGGGGTCGTTCCGGCAGGCAGGGAGACCCGGGCAGCTCAAGATTTTATCTGTCCCTGGAAGATGACCTGCTCAGAATATTCGGCGGAGATAAAATTCATGCCATCATGGACCGCCTGGGTATTGAAGAAGGGGAACACATTGAGCACACCTTTATTTCCAAGGCCATTGAAAATGCCCAGTCAAAGGTGGAGGGCCACAATTTTGAAATCAGAAAGCATTTGCTGGAATATGATGATGTCATGAACCAGCAGAGGGAAGTCATTTACCGACAGCGGCGCCAGGCATTACAGGAAGATAATTTAAAATCAGTCATCCTGGAAATGGTTGAGGACAAGGCCTATGAATTGGTAAATGAACACTCAGATGAGAAAACCCCCATTAAGGACTGGAACATCAAAGGGATTGAAGCCGGGGCAAAAAAACTATTTACGTTTCCCGTTGATTTGGACCTATCCGTCAAAGAAAACCACTCCCGGGACCAGGTGTCCGACGTAATTTTTGAAGTGGCAAAAAACCATTACCTTGGAAAAGAGAACCTCATCGGCAACGAGCAGATGCGGCAACTGGAGCGGTTTGTTGTTCTCCAGACCGTTGACACCCGGTGGAAAGAGCATTTGCTGTCCATGGATCATTTAAAAGAAGGCATAGGGCTTAGGGGCTATGCCCAGCAGGATCCCTTACGAATATACAAAAAAGAAGGGTTTGACATGTTCCATGGCCTCATGGAAATGATCAAGGAAGAAGTGGTGGATATCCTGTTTAAAATTCAGATCGCTAATCCAGATCGGGTTGAAGAGGTTAAACAAAAGGAACAACAGAATTTGACCTTTTCCCATTCCGATGAACCTTCCATGAAAAAGCCTTTGGTGCGAGATCATGACAAAGTGCAACGAAATGATATTTGCCCCTGTGGCAGCGGTAAGAAATATAAAAAATGCTGTATGTCCTAGGAGAAAAAAATGACATCCACTGATTCAACGACCAAGACAGGGATCTCATCAAAATCCAAACAGGATCTTCCCCCCATGTATAAGGTCATTTTGCACAATGACAATTACACCACCATGGATTTTGTTGTGGATATTCTTGTGAACGTTTTTGGAAAATCACTTGAAAAAGCAAACCAAATAATGCTTAATGTACATAGTAAGGGAAAGGAAATCTGCGGCATCTATCCACGGCAAATTGCAGAAACAAAAGTTCAAGCCGTACACAACCTGGCCAGCAATAAAGGATTCCCTTTAAAAAGCACAATGGAAAAGGAGTAGCATCATGATTAGCAAAGAACTCAGCACCGCACTTGGCTTTGCCGTACGGGAAGCAAAAAAGAGAAGGCATGAATATGTATGTGTGGAACACGTTCTTTATGCAATTCTTAACCATGAGACCGGAATGGAAACCATTGAAAAATGTGGGGGTAGCCCGGACCAGATAAAAGATGAGCTGGAAAAATTCTTTGATGAGAAACTGACCAGAATAGAGACCAAGGATGAATATGTTCTCCAGCAGACCATCGGATTCCAGCGGATGATACAACGGGCCATCAACCATGCGAGGTCTGCTGAAAAAAACGAAGTCAATCTCGGGGACATTCTGGCCTCCATTTTTCAGGAAAAAGACTCCCATGCGGCTTTCTATCTAGAGTCGGAAGGGATCACCCGGCTGGATGTACTCAAACATATTTCCCATTCAAGTGAGTCTGAAAAAAAATCCAAAAGTGACCAGGACCTGTCTAAAAGAATGTTTCCCCAGGCAGAGCCCAAACCCAAGCGTCAGAGCAAAAAAGATCCCCTTGAAGCCTTTACCACGGATCTGTTGAAAAAGGCCCAGGATGGCAAAATCGACCCCCTCATCGGTCGGGAAAATGAGATGGATCGGCTCATGCAGGTGCTCTGCCGCAGAAGAAAAAACAACCCCATCCTTGTGGGGGACCCGGGGGTTGGCAAAACCGCCATTGCAGAAGGGCTTGCTTTAAGAATCCATAACAAACAGGTGCCCGATCTCCTGGATGGCTGTGAACTGTATTCCCTGGACATGGGAACCCTGCTTGCCGGAACAAAATACAGAGGTGATTTTGAGCAACGGTTAAAAGATGTGATCAATGCCCTTGAAAAAAAAGAGAATGCCCTGCTGATTATTGATGAAATCCATACAGTTGTGGGGGCAGGCGCCACCACCAGTGGTTCAATGGATGCCTCAAATATTTTAAAACCTGCCCTTTCCTCGGGGGATATCAAGTGTGTCGGCACCACCACCTATGAAGAATATAAAAACCATTTTGAAAAAGACCGGGCCTTTTCAAGAAGGTTTGAAAAAATTGATGTGGCCGAACCCAGTGTGGAGGAGACCTGCGATATTTTAAAGGGACTTCGCCCCTATTACGAAGAACACCATGGTCTGCATTATTCGGATAAAACCCTGACTGCGGCGGCCTATTTGTCGGATAAATACATCAATGACCGGCTGTTACCGGACAAAGCCATAGACGTGATTGATGAAACCGGTGCCTACCTGCGCCTTAAGGGATTAGGAAAGCGCAAGAACGTCAGCACCAAAGATATCGAAGCCATTGTAGCAAAAATTGCCAAGGTGCCGGTCACCAGTGTGACATCCACGGACAAGGCCAATCTTGAATCACTCCCCGCCAGGCTTTTAAAAGTTATCTACGGCCAGGATGATGCCATCACCACACTGACAACCGCCATCAAACGCTCCCGGGCAGGCCTGGCAGCACCGGATAGACCCATCGGCTCCTTTTTGTTCATGGGACCTACGGGTGTGGGAAAAACAGAAGTGGCCAAACAGCTGGCGGCCAACATGGGAATTGAATTTTTACGGTTTGACATGAGCGAGTACATGGAAAAACACGCGGTGTCACGACTCATCGGTGCACCTCCTGGCTATGTAGGGTTCGAACAAGGGGGGATTTTAACCGACAGTATCCGAAAACATCCCCATTCAATCCTGTTGCTGGATGAAATTGAAAAAGCCCATATGGATCTGTACAACATCCTGCTACAGGTCATGGATTATGCCACCCTGACCGATAATAACGGCAAGTCCGCAGATTTCAGGAACGTGATCCTTATCATGACATCCAATGCCGGCGCCAGGGAAATGGATGCCAATAACATCGGATTTGGTTCCCAGACAGCCCAGACAGATTCCAAAGCACTAAAGGCTGTTGAAAAAACATTTAGTCCGGAATTTAGAAATCGTCTGGACCATATTGTTCAATTCAATCATTTGTCCAAACAGATTATGGAAAAGATCGTGGACAAAAATATGAACGAGCTGAAAGCCATGCTGAAAACCAAGGAAATTTCCCTGACCTATTCTTCCAAAGCAAGGACCTACCTGGCTCACAAGGGATATGATCCCAAATTTGGGGCCAGACCTCTAGCCCGGTTCATTCAAACAACCATAAAAGACAAGCTCACCGATGAAATTCTTTTTGGCAAACTTGAAAAGGGAGGAAAACTTTCCATCGGCCTGAAAAATGATGCGTTGAGCTTTACGATAAAATAGCGTGCCTCTTTTCAGGTTATCAGAAAGAATAGATCGGAAGAGAACACGT